>JAIXPV010000367.1 GCA_027486105.1 Runella sp.
GCCCACACACCACGATTCTGGTCATCAGCGTACACGAAGATGGCAAATTGGTCTTTGAAGCGCTTTGTGCGGGTGCTTCTGGGTATCTGACCAAAGATACCGACCACATCCGTCTGCTCAATGCCATCGATGAGGTATTGAGCGGTGGGGCGCCCATGAGCTCGAAGATTGCATCGCTGGTGGTAAAGTCATTTCAACGGAACCTCAACACTCCCCTTTCTGACCGAGAAACTGACGTTTTGACGCTTCTTTCTAGGGGAAAAACGTATCATTCGATTGCCGATGAGCTGTTTATCAGTGTCGAAACCGTTAAGACGCACATTCGGAATATTTACCAAAAACTACACGTAACCAACAAGACCGAAGCCCTCAAAAAAGCGGTCAAAGACAAACTTATCTAACCTACCTATTTTTGGGGGATAATTGCTACCCGTCTGACGGCTTAGCACAGATTTCAACCGTCGGACGGGCAGCTTCTTCAAAAGCAGCTGACAAATAATATTTTAGCACAAAACCCCTATTTTGGGGTGATGCGCCGCATTGATAAATAGCTTTACTTCATGGCTTCAAACAACCCTTACAAAGCCATGATAATGAAACACTTAGTATTTTACCTTGCTACTGTTTTTGTGTGCTTCAGCAGCCGAGCCATCGAACAAAAAGAACAGGAACAAATCCATGGCCTGCACTTGGCCAACGGTCGTCAATCGACAAGGATTCGGTTTGAATTACACTCCAATCTTATAATTGTACCAGTCAGGATCAATAAATCAGATACCCTCCGATTTGTGCTTGATACGGGCGTGGGCTCAACGATTTTGACCGATGCTTCCGTTGCGCAAAAACTGGGCATGAAATCGGTGCGCAAAATGAAAATCGAAGGCATGGGCAACGGCAAGTCCATTGCGGCCGACGTAACCGTGGGCAACACCCTCAAAATGGGCAAAATGCAAGGGTTCAAACATAACATTGTGGTGATGGACAGCGAAATCTTGCGATTATCAGAGGTGGTAGGAACGCCTATTCACGGCATTTTTGGGTACGAAATCTTCAACAAATTTGTGGTAACGATTGATTTTCATCGACAAGAACTCACGCTCACCGCGCCTACCAAATACAAATATACAGCCAAGCAGGGCGACCGATTTCCGATTGTAATTGAAAAAACTAAACCTTATCTCGACGCCGTTACGGTAGTGTCTAACGACCGTGAACTACCGATTCGGGTGGTATTGGATACGGGGGCGGGTCACGCTTTAATGCTCAATACTTCGGTCAACAATATTCAATTGCCCCAAAAAGTAGTAAAATCGCAGCTAGGCGTAGGCTTGGCGGGGGTTGTCAACGGCCACATTGGTCGGCTTCCCAAGGTCCGTATCGGACAGTTTGAACTAACGGATGTACTGACCACATTTCCCGACAGCTCAGCCTTTGGCATGAAACTCACCGACCAGTCGCCGCACCGCGATGGAAACATGGGAGGAGAATTGTTAAGTCGCTTTAAGGTTACGTTTAATTATGAAGCGGGGTACATTGTACTGAAACCCAATAAAAAACGCTTCAAAGAGCGCTTTGAGCACGACATGAGCGGCATGGATGTACGGGCCAAAGGGAAGGGCTTTCGGCAATTCTTTGTTGAAAACGTAATCGAAGGCTCACCCGCCTTTCAAGCAGGGCTACAAGAGGGAGACGAAGTTCTTCTGATCAATAGCCAATCGGTCGAAACCATGGGGCTGCCAGATATTTACCGCATGTTTCAACGCCGCGAAGGCAAGGAAATGCACGTGGTGGTACGTCGAAACGGGCGGCTAGTATCGGCCAATTTTGCGTTGAAGCGGATTATTTAAACAACTAAAATCTATTCCCACACAAGTAAATCTCCGTTACTTCTGTGGGTTTATGTTTATCTTTAGGCCTCTGAGCCAAAAGATAAATCCATGAAAAGAATTCACACAATTGATGTTACTCGCGGTATTGTCATGATTATCATGGCATTAGATCACGTCAGGGATTTGATGCACACTACCGCGTTGACCCAAGACCCTACCAATTTACAAACTACTACCGCAGCCTTGTTTATGACGCGCTGGGTAACGCATCTTTGCGCTCCCAGTTTTGTTTTTTTGTCGGGGGCCTCGGCCTACTTAACTTTTAAAAGCCAACACAATCCCGCGCAAACCAAACACTTCCTACTGACCAGAGGACTCTGGCTGATGTTGCTGGAAGTCACGGTCATCAATTTTGCGTTTTGGTTTGATATTCATTTCCGTACCATTATTCTACAAGTTATTTTTGCCATCGGCTTGGGCTTTGTAACGCTATCCTTTTTGTTAAAAGTACCCGCTAAGGTATTGGGCATTATCGGGTGGAGCATTGTGGTACTGCATAGCCTGACCACCTTCCTTCCTGTTCCCCAAACTCAGGGTCTAGCCGTTGGGTGGTCTTTTTTGTTTGTTACCAATGTGTTTACGCTTTCTCCGAACTTCACACTCGGAACGTTGTATCCTTTCATTCCTTGGCTTGGCATTATGCTGGCGGGGTTTGGCTTCGGCAGCGTATTTGAAAAAGCAGCGCCAGTTCGCAGAAACATGCTTTGGCGCTCTGCATTGCTGGCAATAAGTCTATTTATAGTAATTCGACTCTTCAATTTTTACGGCAACCCTACTGAGTGGGCAGCGCAAAAGTCAAGTCTTTTTACCCTTTTGTCATTCATCAATGTATCCAAATACCCACCTTCCTTACTTTATACGCTGCTTATGCTCGGGCTCATGTTTGGACTGTTAGCGCTGGGCGATATTCAACCCAACACTTTTACCAAGGTTTTGGCTACTTATGGCAAAGTTCCAATGTTTTATTACCTGATTCACTGGTATTTGATTCACAGCGTCATGTTTGGAATGTTGTTTTTGCAGGGTTTTCGTTGGGAAGATATCCCCATTGGTACGTTTAGCTTTGGACGACCGCCAAACTCTGGCATCGAGCTTGGTGCAGTATATGGCGTATGGGTAGCCGTGGTTTTATTTTTGTATCCATTGTGTCGTTGGTATGCAAACTACAAAGCCACGCACCGAAACCTGAAATGGCTGTCTTATTTATAAACACAAAACCCCTTCGGACCATAAAACCGAAGGGGTTTTGTATAACAACGAAAGATACTTCTACTTTTTTAGTTTTTCATACACCAACTGAATAATGCCGTCTTTCAATCCCAAGTCGGGCACCAGTATCTTGTCAGCACCCGCCCATTTCATGACCGATGTATAAATATCCGCCGCTGGAATGATTACATCGGCACGGTCGGCATTGAGTCTTAGTTTATTGACGCGTTCTTCCTGGCTAAACGAGGCGATGTAGTCACGCATTCGTTTCAGTTCCGACAAAGAAGTCGAGTTGTCAGCGGTTTTGGAAACTAAGTTAAAAAGTTTGGAAATGTTACCACCCGTTCCGACGGCCACGATGGGTTCGAGCGAATCCACATTATCCTCAATCCATTGTTCCATTTTCCCCCAAGCACCTTTGCTTTCTTTACCTTCCAACAAACGCACCGAGCCAATTTTAAACGACTTTGTGGCAATTTTCTGCCGATTAAAATAAATATTCAGTTCTGTACTACCGCCACCCACATCGATGTGAAGGTACTGCCCATCTTCCAATGCCTGTACTACTACATTGTTGATAAGCTGCGCTTCACGGGTGCCATCAATGATGTGAATCTGAATGCCTGTACTTGCCGCAATCCGCTCTACGATGTCCTGGCCGTTGGCAGATTCGCGCATGGCCGAAGTGGCGCAGGCCATATACCCCTCGACTTCGTGCAGTTCCAGCAACAGTTTGTAACACTGCATCAGTTTGACCGTTCGGGCTTCGCTTTCGGGCGTGATGCTACCGAAATTAAATACGTCATGTCCCAGACGTAATGGAAAACGAACGTATTCCACTTTTTTGAAACTGGTATAACCACCATCGTGCAGAACGGATGAAATCTGTAGGCGCGCTGCGTTGGAGCCAATATCAATTGCCGCGATTTTCAATGAATTTTTGTCATTTAGTTTGTGCAAATGTAAAACCTAGCGGCGTACCTTTTAATAACCTAATTCGTTAATTTTTGAAATTTCTCATAATCCTCCTTAGTTTTGTCTGCATTATATAGAAGATTAAAAGCCAGAAACTGGCAAAGTTGTAGTAACATTGTCAAGATTTTTAACAAAAATCATCACAAATACCCCCTATTTTATCCCATCTTAGAATGAAGATACTTGGAATTTCCGCATTTTACCACGATTCAGCTGCCGCTCTGATTGACAATGGAGAAATTGTCGCCGCCGCCCAGGAAGAGCGTTTTACCCGTAAAAAACACGATCCAAATTTCCCTTCCAATGCCATCAACTATTGTTTAGAATACGGCGGGACTACCCTTAATGAATTGGATGCCATTGTTTTTTATGATAAGCCTTTACTAAAGTTCGAACGTTTGCTGGAAACCTATTATACCTTTGCGCCCAAGGGTATCAAGTCGTTTATCACCGCCATTCCAGTGTGGATTAAAGAGAAAATGTTTCTCAAACGACTCATTAAAGAAGAATTGGAGAAAATAGGGTACGACAAAAAGAACCCCGTTAAACTTCTTTTTCCCGAACACCACTTATCGCACGCTGCGAGCGCTTTCTATCCTTCTCCTTACGAAAAAGCCGCTATTCTAACCATCGACGGCGTGGGTGAATGGGCAACAGCTTCGATTTGCTCGGGAGAGGGCAACAAAATTTCTATTCTGAAAGAACTTCGTTTTCCTCACTCATTGGGGCTTTTATATTCGGCATTTACGTACTTTTTAGGCTTTAAGGTCAATTCGGGAGAATATAAATTGATGGGACTTGCTCCGTACGGAAACCCTTCCTCACCCGAGGTTGACAAGTACGTTGAAAAAATCAAAAAAGACCTCGTAGTCATTAAAGAAGACGGCTCCATTTGGTTGGACCAAAACTATTTTGATTACGCCACGGGCCTCAAAATGGTGCGCGAAGCCGACTGGGAACGCCTCTTCGGGATGAAAACCCGTAAGCCAGAAGACCCCCTCGAATCTCACCACTGTAACCTCGGACTGGCCATTCAACGCGTCACCGAAGAAGTAGTCGTAAAAATGGCGCAGGAAGCTAAGCGCCTTACGGGAGCCGACTATTTATGTTTGGCTGGTGGGGTGGCGCTCAATTGCGTTTCCAACGGAAAACTCCAAAAATCTGGCGTATTCAAAGAAGTATTTATCCAACCCGCCGCTGGTGATGCAGGCGGAGCATTGGGAGCGGCCTTGACTGCCTACTACATTTATTTCGACCAAAAACGTACCATCAACTACACGCAAGATGCGATGAGCGGTTCTTATTTAGGGCCAACGTTCTCGGATTTGGACGTGGAGTTGGTCTCCAAAAAATACAAAGCGGCATTCAAAAAATTCGACAATTTTGAAGAATTGACCAAAGAAGTATCCCAAATTTTGGCCGACGGCAACGTGGTAGGTTGGGTACAGGGGCGGATGGAATTCGGGCCTCGGGCCTTGGGAGCACGCAGTATTTTGGGCGACCCCCGCAACGCAGAAATGCAGAAAAAACTCAACGTCAAAATCAAGTACCGGGAGTCTTTCCGTCCGTTTGCACCTTCGGTATTGGCCGAAAAAGTGAGCGAATATTTTGATTTTGACGGAATCTCACCGTATATGCTGTTGGTTCACCCTGTCAAAGAGTCGCGCCGCAAAAAATTGCCCGCCGAGTTTGACTCGTTTGATCTGCGCGATAAACTCTATTATCTACGTTCAGACTTACCGTCCATTACGCACATCGACTTTTCGGCCCGTATTCAGACGGTTCATAAGCAGACCAATCCACGTTACTACCAATTGATTCAGGATTTTGAAAAATTGACGGGTTATGGTGTGATTGTCAATACTAGCTTTAACGTACGCGGCGAACCCATCGTGAGTACCCCCAACGATGCCTATCGCTGTTTTATGCGTACCGAAATGGATTATTTGGTCGTAGGAAATTATCTGTTTGACAAACGTCAACAACCCGAATGGCAGGATACCGATAACTGGAAAGAGGAGTTTGTGCTGGATTAAATTTCGGTCGATTTACCAACAAATACCAAGGATTCAGGAACTTATTCCTACATTTTTTATATGATTTCAAAACTAATCACTTCAATCATCCGCCTTGCTATTTTGAGTATTCCGGCGTTTCTTTTGTTTTTCCCCGACAAAATAAACATCAAGTTTGACTACCCTTACGCTGGACTTATGGATAACTTTTATATCCGTTTGGCCAAGGCAATGGTGCTATTTTTTGTACTGATAGAGCTATTGCGGATGTTTTATTACGGAATTATCAAGAACCCAAAAAGCAATAAGATTGTGGCCAATATGGCTACGCTTGGGATTATGGTGGTGTGGTTGGTGGGTTTGTTAGAAATCGCGTTTATGTTTGTTTCTCAAAGTCATGAGGGAGATTTGAGTAAGGCTTCGCAGATTTGGTTTGCTAAGTACTGGAACCCCATTACGGCCGAAGGCTACCGCGATTTTCCGAAAACGGATGCTGAAAAGAAGAAAAAAGTGTTGGTACTTGGGGATTCCTTCGCAGCAGGACACGGCTTAGACAAAACGGAAGAGCGCTTTTCGGATCAATTGGAGCAAAAACTTGGCGCCGATAAGTACGCAGTGTACAATTTGGGAGTCTCAGGTTCTGATACCCGTGATGA
>JAIXPV010000220.1 GCA_027486105.1 Runella sp.
CAATGTATTCAAGTTACAACCTTTTTTCTACCTGCCTACATCATCTGCACCATTATTTACAATCCCATATTGGGTGATTATGAAGTAAAAAAAGGGCCCATTTTTGCCAATATGATTCTGGCCGATGAGGTCAACCGCTCGCCAGCCAAGGTGCAATCGGCGCTGTTGGAAGCAATGCAGGAAAAGCAAGTCACTATTGGTGAAGATACCTTTCGCCTCGACCGTCCGTTTTTTGTGTTGGCTACCCAAAACCCTGTAGAGCAGGAAGGAACCTATCCACTACCCGAAGCGCAGTTGGACCGTTTTATGATGAAAGTTTTTGTGGATTATCCCAGCAAAACCGAAGAAATGGAAGTGATGCGCCGCATGTCAAATCTGGATTATAATTACGAGCCGAAAGCTATCTTGACCAAGGAAGATATTGCGCAAATTCGCCACGGAATCAACCAGATTACGCTTTCTGAAACCCTAGAAAACTACATTGTGGAGCTGGTTTTTGCCACGCGCCGCCCGTTAGATTATGGTTTGCGCGACGAAGCGCGCTACATGCAGTTTGGCGTATCGCCCCGCGGGACTATCAAACTCAACTTGGCCGCCAAAGCGTTGGCGTATTTTGCGGGCCGAGATTATGTGCTTCCTGAAGACATCAAAGAAGCGGCCCCCGACGTATTCAATCACCGCATCATGCTCAACTACGAAGCCGAAGCCGACGGCATAACCACGCGCTACGTCATTGATTCCATTTTGAGGAAGGTGGCAATTGGGCGGTAGTGTTATGTATTTATAAAAAGAGCGTTCAGGAAACCCTGAGCGCTCTTTTTATAAATACATATGTTTTTGTTGGGGATTGATTATTTTTCGTTTCCGCCGCCCAATTGTGAACCTCCGCTTACTTTGGCAGGTGCTAAGTGCTGATTGATTCCTTTTTCGACCAACGGTAAGCCTTCCGCCATCCACGAAGGTGCCGGGGCGTCTTTGAGATAATGGTCAAAATATTGGTACAAACGAACCGCGAAATCTTTCATGTTTTGGCGTTTGGTTAGGCCGTGTTTTTCGCCGTTATAATTTAGCATCCAAACGGGTTTGTCCAGACGCTTCAGTGCCATGTAAAACTCAATTCCTTGGTACCAAGGTACCGCGCCGTCGTCGTCATTGTGCATCATGAGCACAGGTGTTTGGATTTTTGGCGCGTGGAAAAGCGGTGAGTTTTCGAGGTACTGCATGGGTTTTTCCCACAGAGTGCCCCCAATACGGGTTTGGGTGCGCTCATACTGCGCTTGGCGAGAAAGGCCTGTATCCCAGCGGATACCACCGTAAGCACTCGTCATATTGGCCACGGGAGCGCCTGCTTCGGCGGCTTTGAAGAGGTTGGTTTGGGTAACCAAATAGGCCGTTTGGTAGCCTCCCCAACTGTGCCCAGAGATTCCTATTTTGTCTTTGTCCACAAACCCTTTGTCAATCATGCTCAACACGCCCGGTACGATACAATTGTAGGCACTTTGGCCCGGATAGCCCGTTTTGTACACAATATCCGGGACAAAAACCAAGTAGCCATTGCTCACAAAATACGAGAAATTGATGTACGAGCGGATGGGACGCGGTGCGTAGTGGGTGTGTAGATTATCGGTATTTTTCTCATAAAAGTACGTCATCATTGGGTACTTCTTGGTCGAGTCAAAATTCTCTGGTTTGTACAATAACCCCTGCAAGGGTGTGCCGTCGCCGGCTCTCCAGTTCACGATTTCGACCGAGCCCCACAGGTAGTTGGACTGCTGAGGATTGGCATTGGTGACGCGGGTGATGCTCTTGAAACTTCCGTCGGTTGCGTACCAATCGGGATATTCTTTGAAGGTTTGTTTGGTGAACAGATAACGGTCGGCATTTTTGGCTTTCAGCACCAGATTGCCCACGCTAAAATCGCCCTCGTACAATTTCGTCACCTGCAAGTTGGGAGACAACTGCGCAAAACCCGACTGCTTGGTGGTTTCGTTGATTATGCTCACTAGCAAGGGCTTAGACAAATCAATGTTCCGTTCTTCGGCATCCAATCGTACATAACGATGCGATAGTTTGGCGGCCCGCCCGTTGGTCAGTTTCTTAGGGCTGGAGGGATTCTGAGGGTCAATTTGCCAAATATCAAAACGGTCGTAAATCAACAGCGACTGGTCGCCTTTGGTCCAGCCAGCCACGCCGTAAGGATTCGGAAAATCAGGATGGTCGTCTTCCTCGTCGGCAAATTTGACGGCTTTATTGGTGGTCAATTGGATGGTTTTATTGGCGGCAATATCGTGTGCAAACCAAGCGGTATCGGGGTTGGAAAACCAGTACAAATACTTGCCCTCCGGCGATACGCGCGCATTTCCTTGGATTTTTTCTTTGAGCATGGTTTTAGAACCGTCGCGGGTACTGATGAGGTACGCATCTTCTTTGGGGTTCCAGTCCCAGTGCTGATTAGAGTATCGAATGTCGGAGTGGCCGACGATAAAATCGCTGTTTCCTTCATTAATTAACTCAGTCTCTGGAATAAGTTCACTGCCTAATTGGACCAATTTTTTGTCGCTCAGATTGACCATCGCCAAATACGATTTTTTGCGGTCTCTCTCCAACGATACTTTTTGTTGGGTTTGGAGTTTTGTGTCTTGCCAATGCCACACTTCCACGTTCACGATTTCTTCGTTGAGGAGCGTGGTGTCCTGAACAATGGGCTTAGGATTGGTTCCGAAGAACAATTTGGCACCGTCTTTGGAGAATTTAGGCGTGTATTCGCTGCTGATGAGCCAGCCCTGCGCGGCGGGTTGCGTGGTTTCATCGGCCAAACGCGTGGCCGTGGCGTCTCCTGATTTCCAGTAAAACAACTTTGGCAGACGAATCTGCACTTTGGAATTAGTATCTAAATCGGCCACAAAAGCCAGTTGGTCGCCGTTTTCATCAAAGGATAATTTTTTGAATTTATGCTTCGGCACGCCCGCGTGAATCAGGGTGAGTTGATTGGTGGCGGGTTCAAAAACATAAACGCCCGTTTTGGTAGAATCGGCACCCGTAGAAGCGAACGCGAGGCGTTTACCATTTTTAGCCACTTCGTATTCGGTCACAAACGGGAATATTTTTTCAGTTCCACTTTTTAATTGTCTCACCACCAAGCGGTAACCGTTTTCGTCAGATTCCCGTTTGGGACGTTTGCTCGGGGCTTTTTTGGTGGTATCGGGCTTTACTTTGGGGCTTTCGCCCAAGAAAGCTACCCAATCGCTGCCTTTTTCGGGCAGTTTAAAAGACTGAACCGTTGGAAATTTGACCAGCTTTTTGGAAGCAAGTGCAAAAATCCCCAATGAGTCTTTGGGAAGCTCGTCTTTTTTCTTTTTGGCGCGTCTTGCGGCCTTTGTTGCTTCGAGTTGGGGTTTTATTTTAAAAACGGCAAACTCCGAATCCGCGCTTAACTTCAATCCTTCGCCGCGGGCTACGGAGTCGGCTTGATGGGTGGCGAGATTGTGAAATACCACTTTCCCATCACCTTCTTGCGGGTTGAGGGCGTAGCCAAACCACTGGCCATTGTTGCTGATGACCCGCTCAGGAATGTCTTTCCAAAAATCGTACACATCGTGAGTGAGCGGTTTTTTGACAACCGTTGGCGGGGGAGGCGGGGTCGATTTTTTTGCTTTCTTTTGGGCAATAAGCGCGGGAGAAAGCCCTCCTAACAGTAGAAGTAGTAAATACTTTTTCATTATTTGGTCAGGCAAATGGTTATTGTTTGTTGATTAGGTCAAATTTCAGAAGTTTAGGCTACCTCTGCTAAAATTATTTCCAATTTGCGACGAACCGGAAAAATCCGACTATGATTTGGGTTCGTGAACATCCAAGGCGGGGGAGTATAATGAGTTTTCTCCCAAAAAATGCTGTTTTTAACAACCTTTACATTTTACATTTCTCGGGTAATAGTTTTTCGGTTTTTTCCATTTGCGACGAACCAGAAGAATGCATTTTTAACACTTTTACATTTTACATTTCTCGGGTTATGATTTTTCTGTTCTCCAAATAAACCCCTTCGATTTCTTGGCTCATACGTGCTTTATCTTTTTTGTAAACTTACTCAAAATCGCGTTTTATTGCCAAAATATCCCCAATTTTGCGCTTTAACCACCAATTTTTACCCCGAACCAATGAAAATTGCTATTGTAGGTTGCGGAAACATGGGCATGGCCTTTGCCAAATCGTTTTTGCAATATGATCTTGTCAAAAAAGAGAACCTTCTTTTGATTGAAAAAAGCGCCGACCGCGCCGAAACCCTGCGTACCGAAAACACGGGCGTGGTCATTGAAACCATCAGCACGCACATAGGAGAGTACGATATTGTGATTCTGTCGGTCAAGCCGCAGGATTTTGCGGCGGTGCAGGATGCGTTGCGCGAAGTATTACAGCCACAGCAGGTGATATTGTCGATTATGGCAGGGATTCCGATTGCCAATATTCAGGAAAAACTCAACCATCGGCTGGTCATTCGGGCCATGCCCAATACCCCCGCCATGCTTGGAATGGGTATTACGGGTTTCTCGGCGGCCAAAGAGTTGAGCTTTGCACAATTGTTGAAAGTAGATAACCTCATCAACGCCACGGGGCGCTCGGTGTTTTTGGAAGACGAATCCATGCTGGATGCCGTAACGGCTCTGAGCGGTAGCGGTCCAGCGTATTTTTATTATTTGGTCAAAGCGATGGTCGAGGCGGGCAAGAAGATGGGCTTTGAAGAGTCGTTGGCGACGCTGTTGGTCAAACAAACCATGTTGGGTTCGTTTCATTTAATCAATAATGCCGACAAAAGTTTGGATGACTTAATCAAGGCCGTGGCGTCAAAAGGCGGCACGACGGAGGCGGCTTTACGGCAATTTGAAGCGGGCGATTTGTCCAAAACCCTTCAAACGGGAATCTTGGCGGCCGAGCGTCGGGCGAAGGAATTGTCGAAAGGATAGAACACAGCAAGTAATCGGGCTTTTTCAACGCCAAAGTTATTATTCTTCGTAATTTAAAAGCTGCATTTTCGTTTTTTCTGTATGAAGCAAATTTTACGTATTACCTTACTATTTCTGGGAATTACTGGTGGACTGATGGCGCAAAATTCTGCCGCGGTTCGATTTGTGCGAAATCAGGGACAGTGGGATGCCGCCGTGCGCTATTGCGCCGAAATACCGGGAGGGTATTTGCTGCTGAAAGAACAATCATTGATGTATGTCTTCTTTGAAGAAGAGGGGCTGAAGAGCGTTCATGCCCGAAAGGGTGCTCCCAATGCCCGCAAAACAGAGGCGCTAAACGGGCACGCCGTGGAAGTGCTTTTTGAGGGGGCAAATCCTACGTTTAACGTAGAAGAACACCACAAAAATTCCGCCACATACAACTACTTTTTGGGCAATGACCCCAACCGTTGGGCGTCCAATGTGGCGTCGTTTGGGGAGGTAATTTACCGCGATGTGTACCCAGGCATCGACTTCAAAATGTACGCGTTTCGGCAAACGCTCAAGTATGAATTTTTGGTGGCCCCCAACGCCGATGCCTCGCGCATTAAAATGCGATACGTGGGCAGCAAAGAGCTGAAACTGGTCAACAACGAGCTGGCCGTGGTCACTACGGTCAACCAATTCAAGGAAGCGAAGCCTTACACGTATCAGGAAATCAATCAACGCAGCAAGGAAGTAGCTACGCAGTACCGGCTAGAGGGCGAATATCTTTCGTTTGATTTTCCCAAAGGCTATGACCGTTCGGCCCCGTTGACCATTGACCCTGAACTGGTTTTTTCAACGTTTTCGGGCTCTTATGCTAATAATTTCGGACATGCCGCTACCTACGATGCGCAGGGAAATCTGTACTCGGTGGGCACCACACACTCAATGGGGCTTTTTCCCACCACAGCGGGCGCTTTTCAACGACAAACAGGCGCGGGAAATCAAGTAGACATTGGGCTGCTTAAATTCAGCCCGGATGGTACACGGTTGTTGTATGGAACGTACATTGGCGGAGCGGATTGCGATGTGCCGCACAGCATGATTGTGAACAGTAAGGATGAATTAGTGATTTTTGGAACCACATCATCCCTCAATTTTCCCATTACTTCGGGCGCTTTCCAAACCCGTTTTGGGGGCGGAACCCCCGTGATGCCCCTCGGTGGATTTGAGTTCAACAATGGCATGGATATTTTTGTCCTGAAATTAAATTCTACGGGCAGTGTTCTTACGGGCAGTACCTACGTGGGCGGAAACGGTAGCGATGGATACAGCCGTACGCCTGATTTTACGTTGGCCAATTATGGTGATGAATTTCGCGGAGAAGTGGTGGTCGATGATAAAGACAATGTCTACGTAGCCACTTCAACCAATTCCTCTAATTTTCCGTTGGTGAACGCGCTTGGCAATCAATACGGTGGCCGTCAGGATGCGGTCGTTTTTAAATTGAGTTCGGACCTGAAAACGATGCTCATGAGTACGTATTTGGGCGGAACTTCAGCCGATGCGGCCTACGGCATCAAGTGGGCACCTTCGGGGGCCTTGTACGTGACGGGCATAACCCGCAGTTCGAATTTACCCGTAAAAGCAGATGCTTTTAAGAAGACTATTTCTGGTATAGAAGATGGTTTCTTGGCGAAATTTGCCAATGACAAATTAGCACAACTCACGTATTTGGGCACCGACAGCGCGGATGTGGGCTATTTGGTGGATGTGGATGTGGACGAAAATCCTCATGTTTTTGGCGTAACCAGCGGTAGGTATTCTACCACGGCTGGAACCTATGGCGTAGCCAATGCTGGCCAATTTGTCCATGCACTTGATAAAAATCTTACCCAAACGGTATTTTCAACGACCATTGGCTCCAATCGTGCGAGGCCAGATATTGCCCCAACGGCTTTTTTGGTCAATGAGTGTGGCAATATTTATCTTGCTGGATGGGGAGGGGTGGTAAACAGTCGAAATGGATATATCGCATCAAGCAATACCGTTGGGTTGCCTACCACCGAAGACGCCTTCCGGCGCACCACCACGGGAAGCAATTTTTATGTTGCTATTCTGGAAAAAGGGGCGAAATCGTTGCTTTACGGTACATTTATCGGCAGTACCGTTTCCAGTACAGACGGTGATCACGTGGATGGAGGAACCAGCAGATTTGCCAAAAACGGCGTTATTTACCACGCAACCTGTGTATGTCGAATGGCTAATTTTCCATCTACCCCCAATGTTTGGGCGATAAATAACAACAGTTCTGATTGCAATAACGCGGCTTTTAAGTTTGACATTGACCGCATGAAGGCCGATTTTGATACCTACGAAGGGTCAACGAAAGGCGTTGTGTCTGGATGCGCTCCTCTGACGCTCGATTTTGTCAATACCAGCGTGGGCGGAAGGACCTATAATTGGGATGTGCAAGGCAACAACATCTCTCGTGACCCCGTTAAGGCAACCTATACCTTTAATCAACCAGGTGAATACCGCGTTACGTTACGGATATTCAATCCGCTGGTGTGCCGAGGTCAGGATGTGGTGACTAAGATTATCAAAGTAGGCGTTTCAAAGGCAAAAGCGAGTGGCGATACCACTGTTTGTGCGAATGTGGGCGTGCCACTTTTTGCCCAAGGTGGCATTAAGTATTCATGGAGCCCAGCGGCGGGTTTAAGCAATCCCAACATTGCCAATCCCATCGCAAAAGTCAATGCTACTACGCAATTCATCTGTACCGTTACCGATTCTAATTGCACCGTCAAACGCAACGTGACGGTTACCGTAAAAAATGACAAACCTGATTTTCAGGCTTTAAAAGATACCACGATTTGCGTGGGTCAAAGTGCAGTTTTGACGGCATTGGGCAGTGCCACTCGTTACCGTTGGAGTCCAGCCTTGACACTGAGCGATTCGGTAGGAACGCGCATAATAGCCAAACCTGTCCAAACAACTACGTACACCGTGACGGGGGTTTATGCCGATGGTTGTCTACCTCAAAAAAGCGTAACGGTCAGAATTGAAGATACTAAAACGGATTTCAGGGTCGTGCCCGATACCATTATCTGTGCCGGACAGAGTGTACAACTCCTTGCGCAGGGAGGAGCAACCAAATTTACGTGGCTTCCTTCACCGACTTTATCGGATGTTACAATTCGTAACCCAGTGGCTAAACCAACCCAAACCACAACCTACACCGTGACGGGCACGTACCCCGATGGATGCGCTCCCGTGCGAACCATTACCGTCAATGTAGAGCAAGGACCACAAAATGTGCGTTTCGAAATAGAGCCTGTTTACGTCTGTGGGCAACCCACCACGTTGCAGTATTTTAATAGAACGTCTGGCAATGCAAAATTTGAATGGGATTTGGGCAACGGTACACGCAGCACCAACGCTACTCCTGCAATTGCTACTTATACCCAAAACGGTACCTATCAGGTGACACTTAGCGAGTTTTCGGCCTATGGATGCACCACGTCTGTGACTCAGACTGTTTCGGTATTGAACTTAGATAAGATTCCTAACGTCATCACCCCCAACGGTGATGGCAAAAATGATACGTTTGTGATTGGTATTTCGGGTACGCAATTGGATGTATACAACCGGTGGGGAAAACAAGTCTACAGCAATGCTAATTATCCCGATGATTGGGGTAAAGGGGTTTTGAACGGCACGTATTTCTACCAATTGAAAGTAACCCCTACGGTTCAGTGCAAAGGCTGGGTACAGGTCATAGAATAAAAAAAGCGGCTTTCGGGCCGCTTTTTTTATTGTGTCTTTACATCAATCCCAATTAGTCGTCGCTTCTTCTTCCGAGCAACATACTAGCGTAATACATCAGGTTGGCCAGTGCGCCCAATGCCGCTACTACGTAGGTCATGGCGGCCCACCACAGTGCGTCTTTGGCCATGACGTGTTCGTTGCGGTTTACGATGCCACGCTGCTCTACCCACGCCAATGCCCGACGACTGGCGTCAAATTCTACGGGAAGGGTAATCAAAGCAAAGAGTGTTACGCCCAAGTTAGCAACGACCAAAACGGTCAGAAGGGTAGTACTCACAATTCCCTGATTATAGAATATGAATCCGCCGATAAACAGCATCGCCATGTTGAATATGTTGAGGATATTGCTGCATACCTGCACCACAGGGACCAACGCCGACCGCATTTTCAGCGGCGCGTAGGCCACTTTATGCTGTACCGCATGGCCACATTCGTGCGCCGCCACCGCTGCCGCCGAAACACTACGCCCATGATACACATCGGCACTCAGGTTGACGGTTTTGTCAACGGGGTTGTAGTGGTCGGTGAGCATTCCTTCCACTTGGGTAATGCGCACATCGTAGATTCCGTTGTCGCGAAGCATACGGTCGGCGATTTCGGCCCCGCTCATGCCGTTCATTAATCCCACCTGCGAGTACTCCGTAAATTTGCTTTTCAGACGCCACTGGACAAACATCCCAATGACCATGAATACGATACCAATAAGAATTAAACCTCCCATTTTTGTGTCTTAGATTTATTGATTTTAGGTTGATTAATGGATTTTTGTATCTATCAACAAGAACATAAAACCGTCAAAATCTACTTAAAATCAGGGTTAATAGCCTTTTTTTATCTTCTCAATAAGTAAAGAAGTAGAATAACCTTGAACCAACGGAACGGTCAACACTTCTCCTCCTCTTTCAACGACAAAATCCGCGCCAACGATATTTTGGGGTGTATAATCATCTCCTTTTACCAAAATATCAGGACAAATTGTCTGAATCAACTCCAAAGGAGTGGGCTCACCGAACAAAATGACAGCATCCACAAATTCCAACGCGGCCATCAAACGCGCGCGGGCGTACTCGTTGACCACGGGGCGCAGCGGCCCTTTCAGTTTGCTGACCGAGGCGTCGGTGTTTAGGCCCAGCACCATTTTGTGGCCGAGGTTGCGGGCTTTTTCTAAATAGTCGATATGACCTAAGTGGACAATATCAAAGCAACCATTGGTGAAAACAATTTTTTTACCTTCTGCTTGCCATGCGCGAGCGGCGGCTGCGCCAGCTTCCCATGACATAATTTTGTCGGCGGTATTAGACATTTTTGTTTGAAATAGAATGTGAAAGTGAAGTTTGACTTTCGGCTTTGGGGCTTTTGACCAAGGTGATAATAAACGCAATACCGCCTAACAACAACATCAGAATCATTTGGGTACCGTGGATGTACGTGGCCAATGCCAGCCCATTTTCTTTGGACAATCCGTACAGCACCAGTGCGCTACTGACCAGAATATGGTAGGGGCCAATGCCCCCCTGTACAGGTGCCGACATTCCCAATCCGCTCATAATCAGAACGGTCAATCCCGCCAGAAGGGTAAGATGGGACGACTCAGGGAGTACAAAAAAACACACGTAGGAACTGAGCAGGTACATTGTCCAAATCAAAACCGTGTGAAAAACAAACGCCCACGGATTCCGAAGTTTACGAACGCTCAAGAGTCCTTCCACCAATCCCAGTACAAATCCTTCGATTTTAGCAAAAAGAGAATTCTGACGTAGTCGTTCGGCGTTGTTACGATAAAACCACCAAGCTGCTACCGCAATGCCTATTCCCAATACGGCTACGCCGCCCAAAAGGACTATTCGTCCAGAGCCGTTGCTGGAGCCTATCCCCAGTTTTTCACCGAAAAGACTCATGAAAAAATCACTCAATCGATTGAATTCCAGTATAAAAGCTAAACCAATGAGGACTAGAAGGCTAATGACATCAAACACCCGTTCGGCTACTACCGTCCCAAAACTTACGTTAACGGGCACACGTTCTAGCCGATTGAGCGTGCCGCACCGCGTCACTTCTCCCGCTCGAGGAATGAGTTGGTTGGCAAAATAGCCCGTAAATACCGCCACGGTGGAGTCAAAGGAAGAAGGTTTAAAACCCAGGGGCTCAAGTAGCATATTCCAACGATAAGCCCTGCTCCAGGCGGCAATGATGGTAAAGAGCGTTACCAGAATGAGCCACCAATGGTTAGCATTTTCAAATTTGGCCCACATGGCGGCCAAATCCATGTCTTTAAAAACGTACCACATCAAGCCACCCGCAATGGCCAGCGAAAGACAATATTTAAGGATATTTTTCATGGGTAAACGGCTAGCTGACAACTATTTTATTGTTTTCGTCGGGAAAAACGACTTTGGGTTTAAAAGTTTTTGCTTCTTCCTGAGTCATCATGCCGTACGAAATAATAATGACCACATCACCTACTTGCGCTTTGCGGGCGGCAGCGCCGTTGAGGCAAATAATGCCTGTACCGCGCTCACCCTTAATGACATACGTAATGAGCCGTTCGCCGTTGTTATTGTTGACTACGTGTACTTGTTCATTCTCGAGGATACCTGCGGCATCCATCAGGTCTTCATCTATCGTAATGCTGCCAACGTAGTTTAACTCTGCCTGAGTGACCTTAACACGGTGGATTTTTGATTTGAATAATGTGACAAACATCTTGAGAAAAGTTATTAATCAGTGGTAAAACTGTGGAGAAAATGTTTGTAAAACAATGTCTCGGCTCACTTGCTGAAAATGAGTAATAAGCTAAATGTCTATGTGGTTAATCACCTGAAAAACGGCTAATCGAGGGGCAAAGTTCACGTTAAAAAACCACATTATCAATCAGACGCACTTTCCCCAAATGGGCAGCAATACAAAGTGCCGTTTGTCCTGCAGCGGCCATTGCCTCGATGGTTTGAAGCGAGTGGGCGTCCACAATCTCAAAATACTCCAATCGAAAGGCGGGTTGTTGCTCAAAATGCGTGGCTATTTCTCGCTTTACTTCAGCTGGGGTAAGACCCGAAAGCAACAACGTTTGAGCTAAGGTTAATCCCTTGAAAATATGCGGAGCAATGGCGCGCTCTTCTGCCGTGAGGTTTCGATTGCGAGACGACATCGCCAGTCCGTCGGTTTCGCGGAGGGTGGGGCAGGGATGAAGCTCAATCTGAAAACCCAAATCAATCATCATCTGGCGGACCACAGCCACTTGCTGTAAGTCTTTTTGGCCAAAGTACGTC
>JAIXPV010000268.1 GCA_027486105.1 Runella sp.
AAGAAAAAATTTGGGCAGAATTGCGTAAGCCCATCAAAATGAAGGTGTTTTCTTGGCGCGGCGATCGGGATACCATCATGAGTCCGTTGGATTCAATTAAGTACTATAACAAGTTTTTGCGCATCGGAATGGTCTCGATGGACCCGCGCAACGGTGATGTCAAAGCATGGGTGGGTGGAATTAATTACAAGCACTTTAAGTACGACCAAGTATACCAGGGTAAGCGCCAACCAGGCTCCACTTTTAAACCATTTGTGTATTGCTCTGCCATTGATGGAAACTACGTTACCCCCTGCGAAACCATCATGGACCATCAGGTTTGTATTGGAGATTGGTGCCCTAAGAATTCGACAGGGTCTTTTTCGGGGCAAATGCTGACATTGCGGCAGGCATTGGCAAAATCGGTTAACTCCATCAGTGCGTATTTGATGAGTAGAGTCGGCCCCCGTAAGGTGGTGGAATATGCTCATAAATTGGGAATTACGAGCCCGTTGCCTGAAAATGATGTTACAATTTGTTTAGGAACCCCTAACGTTTCGGTGTACGAAATGGTGAATGCGTATTGTACCTTTGCCAACAGTGGCAAGCATGTTGACCCACGTTTTGTAACCCGCATTGAAGATAAAGATGGGCGTTTGTTGGCGGAGTTTCCTCCAAACGAAAAAGAAGTAATTAGCCCCAGCATTGCATATCAAATGTTGTTTGTGATGCGCGGTGCCGTCGAAGACCCTTGGGGAACGGCGCAACGCCTGCGGACGCAGTACAAATTGGCCGATAATAACGAGATTGCGGCCAAAACGGGAACGACTTCTGATTATACCGATGGCTGGTTTATGGGCGTAACCCCCAATTTGGTCACGGGCGTTTGGGTAGGTGGCGAAGATAACCACGTGCACTTTACTACCATGGCCTATGGGCAGGGAGCGAGGATAGCTATGCCAGCATGGGGGCTTTATATGCAAAAAGTATACGCCGATCCTGATTTGGCCGGCAATGACCGCTCTCCGTATCGTCGCGACCGATTCAATAAACCCGACGGAATGGATGTAAACATCGGATGCAGTGGGGTAAAAATTGATACGGTAAATACCTATCTACGACCGAAAGTAACCGACGACGAAAGTATTTTATTTTAGGAGCGAGAATTCAGGAGCGAGAAGAAAGCATGCAAAACATTCGCTCCTCACTCCTCGCTACTGACTTCTGATTTTTCCCATATCTATGAAATTTCTGCTTGCGCCCGACAAATTCCGTGGTTCTTTGACGGCCTATGAAGTATGCCAAGCCATGAATGATGGCATTCGTGAGGTGATTCCAGAAGCTAAAATCGTACTGCTTCCTATGGCGGACGGGGGCGAAGGAACCGCCGAAATTTTGACGCTTAATGCTGCAGGGCAAATGCATACAGCCTTTGTTTCTGACCCGTTGGGGCGCCTTATTGAAGCAGAATACGGACTTTCTGCCGATGGCCAAACGGCATACATAGAAATGGCCACTGCTTCAGGGTTGCGCTTACTTCATGCTGGTGAGCGTAATCCCCTCAAAACGACAACATTTGGTTCTGGTCAACTTATTCTGGAGGCTTCTGAAAAAGGAGCACGTCATATTATTCTGGGCATTGGCGGTAGCGCTACTACCGACGGAGGCATTGGTATGGCAGCGGCTTTGGGGTGGCAGTTTTTGGATGCGAATGGCTCTCCTTTGCCTCCCAATGGAGAAAGTCTAATCAAAATCAATCAGATAATACCGCCTCCCCAACTACCCGAATTAACGGTTGAAGTAGCCTGTGATGTGACAGCCCCGCTTTTCGGACCAGACGGTGCTGCACACGTATATGCACCTCAGAAAGGGGCCGATGCGGAGATGGTAGCCCAACTAGAACTCGGATTGCAGCATTTGGCATGGGTCGTAAAGCGCGATTTTGACGTAGATATAGCCCATGTTGCGGGTACGGGAGCGGCGGGTGGCTTAGGGTTTGGAGCGTTATTTTTTCTAAATGCCATCCTGAAAGAAGGGGTTAAAATCGTGATGGAACAGACCCATTTTGAATCACATTTGGCCGATACCGATTTGGTGTTGACTGGGGAAGGAAAAATTGACGAACAAACATTGCAAGGAAAACTCATCGCAGGAATTGCAGGTGCTGCTCAAAAACGTGACATTCCCGTAGCGGCGCTGTGTGGAGCATTGATGGTGTCTCCCTCCGACCTAGCGCACCTGGGAATTTCGTACGCCACTTCTATTTTGCCCCGTCCGATGAGTCTCCAAGAAGCGATACCCTATGCTTATGAAGGGGTGAAAAACAGTACCCATTATCTCGTAAAACTACTGAATCAAGTCAAAAAATAGCCCACCAAAATGATGAATTTGCTTAAAAATACCATTGGACGTCTTCGAATTATTGGCTTTTTAGAAGGTATTTCTTTTCTGGTACTTCTTTTTATTGCCATGCCTTTAAAATACATGGCGGGCCAGCCAATGGCCGTAAAAATCACTGGCATGGCCCACGGAGTGCTGTTTGTGTTGTATATTCTATACGTTGTGATGGCCACCATCGAATACAGCTGGTCAATAAAAAAATCAGTGTTGGCTTTTGCCGCTTCGTTGGTTCCGTTCGGGACTTTCTGGGCGGATGCGAAGTTGTTTCGATAACAAATTAACCATCTTTTATTTCGATTCTTCCAGTAATTGACGAATGCGCTTAGAAAGTTCGGTATTCTGGTAAATTCCACCAAATTGTTGAGATTGAGGGCCGTAGGCATACACTGGAACCATGATGGCCGAGTGCCCTTTAGAGCCAAAATTTCCTTTAATCATGCCTTCGGACTCACTACCGCCCGTAATACTCATTGCCCCAGTTTCGTGGTCGGCGGTGACAATGACGAGCGTTTGGCCGTCTTCATCGGCAAAACGTAGCGCTTCTCCCACCGCTCGGTCAAAATCAAGTACTTCATTGACCACATAGCCAGTATTGTTGGCGTGGCCAGCGTAGTCGATTTGTGCTCCTTCAGCCATGATAAAAAAGCCTTTTTTTGCCGTTTTCTGTAAGTGACTGATGCTTTCTTTCACCGTTAAGGGTAGAAAATTACCACGCCCCTTTTCAATCGACAGCGCTGCTTGGTCGTCCAAAACGACGAATTTTTCGGCTTTATTGAGGTTGGTTATTTCGGCATATTTACGAATGACCTCATACTGACGCGCTTTGAGTGAATCGCCCAAATTGGCTTTATCTTTGCGCTCAAAAAAATACTTGGTTCCACCACCCGCCAAAATATCTAAGGGTTCTTTAAGGAAATCGGCGGCTATCTCTTCCTGCATACTACGCTTGGGCTGATGCGCATAAAAGACCGCAGGGGTTGCATCCGTGATGGGCCCCGACGAAATAACGGCACATTTCTTCCCTTTTTGTTTTGCCGTTACGGTCAACGAAGGACGCGCTACCAAGGTAGCATCCATGCCTATGGTGCCGTTTTTGGTTTTGTATCCCGTAGCCAAGGCAGTGCCCGCCGCCGCCGAGTCGGTGATGAATGTTTCGGCAGGTTGGGTTTGCATTAAACCCAGGTGCTTAAACAATGCCATGTGTAGCTGTCCGTGATTGGCAATCAATCCAGTGTGCATTTGGGCAAGACCCATGCCGTCGCCAATCAAGAAAATGATGTTTTTGGGTGTTTTATTGATGCCATCACTTTTGTAGGAGGGCTGATAAGGTGTGTAAGCAGCAACTGTATTGGTATATTGGCTGTCGGCAGGTTTTGTACTTTTAAAATAATTTGTCAGTGTTTGCGGTGCATCGGTTCCAATCCAATCGACCCCTACTGCCATCAATTCTTTCCAAACGGCTTCATTGTCGGGTGTTCCCCAGAAACGAACTTTTTTTCCTTTTTGATGGGCGCGATTTACCAACTCCACCAATTTTTCCCGGTCTTCTTTGGGGAATAAACCCACTCCTGTCCAACGAGAAACGGTACTGAAAGGGGCGCTAAACAATGGCACGCGGGCCAAAGTAGCTTCTGTATATGTTTCTTCAAATCGTCCGTCAAACGAAACCCAAGAGGGGTATTTCCCAAAATCATTGGGCGAAGGCATGTTACCACTGATGACCACTTTGACAGATTTGTTATCACCAAAAACGTACGGAAAACGGTTTAGGTGATTGACCAACGTTTCTAGGGTAGGGCCAGCGGGGGTCTTAAGGTCAATCAATAATTGTAAGGGATAAATTTTTCCTTCTCGATGCTGTGCAGCGAGCGGCTGCAAATACAATGCATGAAAGGTGCGCTCGGGCTTGATTTCATCGGGATGGTGCGCTACCATCAGTTCTCCGTCTTTAAGAAAAACGTCTGCTTCAATGGCGCCACATTGGAGGTTGTAAGCGCCGAAAAAAGGATTGGCCTGCGCATAATCGTTGTGTGAGTGTGCATTAGCGGGAGTGTACGTAATTTGGCTATAGCTTTGCAGTGTAGCAAAGACAGCGGCAAGGACAGATAAAAAAAAACGTTTCATAAAAATGGTTAGAATCAATAATAGAAAACACCTTGAGGGTATTTTTACTGTGTTTTTTCTAAAAAGTAATTGTATCGGGAAAGGGAGTGTTGCGAAATTCCTGCGTGTCGTACACGTCATTTTGGGGTTTGGGGCGGACTGCCGCGTGGTTTTGACGCCAGCTCCACTTGCGTTTCCAGTGCTCATTTGAGGCGGTAAATTTATACTTTAACGTTGATTTCATAGCGTTCTTTTTGACCGTAAAAAAACAATTTTACCATGTCTTGAAGATGATGTTCTCGTTTTGCTTTTGTAAAATATGGTGAATAATTGATTGAAAAATGAAAAAAAATGGATGCCTGTGCACGGATGTGGGTGCTCTGTTTCTATCTTTGTTCCATGCAAAATCCGCAAGCCAATAACCCCCTTCATGGCATCACTCTTGAAATGATGCTTAATCACTTAGTGGCTCATTATGGGTGGGAAACCATGAGTGAGTACGTCAATATTCGTTGTTTTCAATACGACCCGAGCATCAAATCTAGCCTGGCATTTCTACGAAAAACGCCTTGGGCACGGGCCAAAGTGGAACAACTGTATTTGATGAGCCTCAATGATTAACAAACTAACGAACGCGCCCCAAACCGAATTGGTCGCCTAGCTTCACTGGTTTTTGACCGTTAAAGTGAATTTCAATCATTTTTTCGCTGTGGACTCCCTGTCCGTTCTCTTCCTGGAGTGCCGTAATAATTGTGTGCGTTGCCACATCTATGATTTCTCCTGTGGAAGGGTAGGCGTGTTTTCCATCTAAACTAAACGTAATCCAGCCTGGTTGGTCGCGCAATGATAAGCTACCGATTTGACGGGAAGGCATGACTGTTGCATCAAAAAAGTGTACTTGCTGGTTGGCACCGTCTACTACCCATACTTCCTTTTCGTCAGGAGTGAGCCCGACGCCATGACTGGGGCATCCGTGGCGTTTGACGGGCCCTTTCTGTACCCCGCTGACTTCAACGCGATGTAGCATTTTACCAGTTTTGAGGTCGCCGATTTCAAAACCCAGTAAATCGTTGACGTTTACAAAACACAACGTTTGTTTTCCATTGACCGTGAAAGGACGAATAGAGGCGCTGAATGGACCCACTTGACGGGTTTCGGTGGGTTTTTGGGCATTCACTACGGTTAGGTAAGGCGAGCGTAGGCCAGCCAAATAGACCTCTTTCCCGTCTAACCCGAAAACGGTGTTGTGGGCGCCTGAATTCAGTACAATCTTCTGTTTAACATCGCCTGTGGCGGCATCCACCACCGAC
>JAIXPV010000542.1 GCA_027486105.1 Runella sp.
CGCTCTTTCCAGATGAGATTTTACTTACGATTCGGAAAGCACTCAATCACTCACCGGCCCATGAACAGGGTGGACAGTTTGCGGAAGAAACCACCCCTGCAACGCCCGGAGGCGCTACGCGTCGAAAAAGCACCCAAGCTCATTATATTTTCGGAGAAGGCCCCGAATCAACTTATCTCTACAAGCAGGTTGATTTGGTAGCCCCGACCAATTACAGCGTGCTTATTTACGGGGAAAGTGGCTCTGGAAAAGAAGCCGTTGCGCTCGAAATCCACAAGCGAAGCAAACGCGCCTCTGGCCCCTTTGTGGCAATGGACTGCGGTGCTATATCGCGGGAGCTCGCCGCAAGTGAGCTTTTTGGACACGAAAAAGGCTCGTTTACGGGAGCCCTCGCCCAGAAAATCGGCCACTTTGAAATGGCCAACGGAGGAACACTATTTTTGGATGAAGTAGGCAACCTTCCCTACGACGTTCAAGTGTCTCTTTTGCGGGTGGTGCAGGAACGTAAGCTTAGGCGCATTGGCGGCAACCGTGAAATTGACGTCGATGTGCGTTTGATTGTGGCTTCCAATGAGCGATTGATGGACGCTGCCCGCCGCGGCCGATTCCGGGAAGATTTATATTATCGCTTCAATGAGTTTAGTATTGATGTGCCACCTTTGCGTGAGCGCCGGTCTGACCTGATGATTTTTGCCCAATTCTTTCTGGATAAAACAAATATTGAACTCGGGAAGCAGGTGAAAGGCTTTACTCCTGAAGTTGAACGGGCGTTTCGTGAATACCCCTGGCCCGGAAACCTGCGCGAATTGCGCAATGTCATCAAGCGCTCCACGCTCCTCACCGAAGGAGACTTCGTAGATGCCCGTACGTTGCCGTTTGAATTGTTAAATTATGAAAAATTGCTGTTTTTTGATTCAGGAACGGCACCCACCTCTTCCGTTCAGGATTTCCCTTCCCCTCAGCCTTCCTACGAAGCGCCCACCCCTCCTAAGCCATACGTTAGTTCAAAGGTTGACCTGAAATCGGCGGCGTTGGAAGCTGAATATGAAATGATTCTGAACGTACTCAAACAGGTAAATTTTAATAAGAGTAAAGCGGCTCAAGCCTTAGGCATTGATCGGAAAACGCTTTACAATAAAATGAAAAATATAAACTTAAGTAACTGATGCCGCTTGCCGAAGCCCCCGTTGCTGTCTCAAACCCCTTTCGACTTGACCTGACTGGTAAGCAAGTGGAGAGGTTGTTTCAGATTTCGCCCGATTTGGTGTACATCATCGACGTACAACTGCGTAAAATGGTGTTTATCAGTAACCGCGTACAAGACATACTGGGCTATACTTGCGATGACATTCAGCAGATGGGTGGGTCGTTGATTTCGGTATTGGTGCATCCTGATTTAAACCGTTTTATGGCGGAGACATACCAACGCTTTGCGGCTCTTAAAGAAGGAGAAACGGCTAAATTTACGTTTGAAATACGCCACAAAAATGGCGGTATTCGCAGTATACGCAGCCGAGCAACGGTATTGACGTACGATGAGAACGGAAAAAATCACCTCATTATGAACGTGGCGGAAGATGTTACCGATGCGCTTGCCCATGAGATGGACTTGCAAAAAAAGCAGTACCAAATCAACGAGACAGAGGTTATTTTTAAGTGTGGAAGCTGGGAGTGGCAAAAGAATGAAAAAGGGATTCGATGGTCGGAGGGGTTGTTTAAACTAATGGAGCTGTCGCCAGAAGCCTATCCTGATAAATGCGTGACCAAGGCTTTTGTTGAAAGTTTCATTGTTCCCGAAGATTTGCCAAGGGTGCAAAATTATTCCAAAACGGTAGTTGCCGACAAAAGCGATACGTTTCAAATAGAGCACCGCATCATTGATGCCGCTGGAAATCTAAAATACCTGACGTTGCGGGCGCGTTGCCAATACGGAGAAGATGGTCGACTGGAACGCGTGATAGGCGTAGCCGCCGACCGTACCGAAATAGAGACTTACCAAAAAGAATTGGAACGCCGGCTAGTAGCCCTCAAAAAAAGCAATCAGGACTTGGAGCAATTTGCGTACGTGGCCTCGCATGATTTGCAAGAACCCCTGCGTAAAATCATTGCATTTGGCGAACGGCTGGATAAAAAATATAAAGAACAGCTTGGCACAGAGGGGCAGTTTTTTGTGGAACGAATGACCAACGCGGCCTATCGTATGAATGGCCTGATTGAAGATTTACTTACTTATTCGCGGGTGTCGCGGCAAACGGAGTCGCTGGCTTTTATTTCGCTCGAAGAAGTCGTAAAGAATGTAATTGAAGATTTGGAAGTAAAAATTCAAGACAAAAATGCCACTATAACTATCGACAAGCTCCCTACCATTGAGGCGCAACCAGTACAAATGCACCAACTGTTTCTTAATTTGATTGAGAATGCCCTGAAGTTTACCAAGCCATCGGTGGCTCCGGTAGTAGCAGTGATGGCGCGCAAGGCCAACATTCAGGAAATTAAGGGAATCATGCAGCTCAACCCCCACGAAACTTACTATAGAGTTAGCGTTTCTGACAATGGAATTGGTTTTGAACCAGAATATGCCGAACGAATTTTTACCATTTTTCAACGCTTACATGGCCGCTCCGAATATGAAGGTACTGGTTTGGGGCTTGCCATTTGTCGTAAAATAGTAGAATCCAACCACGGGTATATTGAGGCGCACGGAAAAGTAGGTGGAGGGGCCGAATTTATTTTTTATCTACCACACAGACAGCATGAGGCACGGTGAGCTGGCCTGCCAAAAACAACCCTGCTTATAACTAATCTGACGTACTATGGACCCCACAGAGATTCGTGAAGCGCGAAAAAGTGTTATGATTCTGATTGCCGACGATGATGAGGATGATCGGATGTTTACGAAGGAGGCTTTCGAGGAGAATTACCTGCTGAACGAAATTCGCTTTGTAAATGATGGTGTGGAATTATTGGACTATCTGAAACGCCGAAATAAATACATCAATCCTGAAGATAGCCCTCGCCCAGGAATTATCTTGTTGGACCTCAATATGCCCAAAATGGACGGGCGGGAGGCGCTGAAGGCAATCAAATCGGACCCTGACCTCCGGGCTATCCCTGTTGTGGTACTCACTACGTCGAAGGCCGAGCAAGATGTGTTGCAAACCTACGATTTAGGCGTCAACTGTTTCATTACAAAGCCCGTGTCTTTTGCAGAATTTATAGAAGTAGCCCGCACTGTCGGGCATTATTGGTTTGATATTGTTCAACTTCCCAACCCCCTCGACTGATGCAGAACGACACCATTAGACTACTCATTGTAGATGATGATGAAGATGATTTTTTCCTTACGTCAGATTATCTCAAAGATATTCGCAACAAAAAATTTATCATTACGTGGGCGGGTTCGTTTTCTGCAGGAATTGAACAACTGACCCACTCCAAATTTGATTTATGCTTCTTTGATTTTCTGCTGGGTGCCAAAACTGGAATTGACCTTTTGAAAGCCGCTATTCAGAGCGGCGTAAGCTGCCCGATTGTGCTCCTGACGGGCAAAGGTGATAAGCGAGTGGATGTGGAGGCCATGCGATTAGGAGCAATGGACTATCTCGTAAAGAGTGAGTTGGATTCCGAAAAGCTTGAACGATGCATCCGCTACGCTCTTGAGCGCTCGGCGGTGTTGCAACGCCTGCGCGAAAGTGAAACGCGTCTCAGAGGAATTTTTGGACAGTTGAAGGATGCTGTTTTGCTCAAATGGCCTAAAGGACTCGTATTTTATCATAATGATACCGCCCTTGACCTATTAGGATATACGGAAGCAGAAATCCTACAGTTACATTCGCAAGATTTGTTTGCGATTCCAGCGCAGCATTCCATGTATGTACACGCGCTGGAAGAAAAGGGCTTGGTCGAAAATCTGGAGATGTGGCTGGTACGCAAAAGCGGTGAGCGCGTGCTTTGTTCTCTTCACGCCAGCAAGCAAAACGATAGTGAAGGAAACGCATATTATCTGCTTGTTATCCAGGATATTACTGAAAGAAAAAAAGTGGAACGAGATAGGTTGTTAGCCGAAAAATCAGCATCTACAGCACGACTGGTCCGTACGCTGGCGCATGAAGTCCGTAATCCGCTCACCAATATTCACTTGTCGCTTGACCAACTTGAGACTGATTTACAGGACGATGACCAGCGGTTATTTGTGGATATTATTCGTCGAAATGGTAAGCGTATCAATACCCTTATCACGGAGCTTCTCAATTCGTTTAAGCCACAAGAGGCCGTATTGAAGCGAATCTCTATTCATGAATTATTGGATCAGACCATCAATGAGGCCGAAGATAGATTGAGTCTAAAAAAAATTATACTCAATAAAGTTTATGGAAAAGATTGTTTATTGCTACTGGATGAACCCAAAATTAAAATTGCGTTGCTCAATTTAATCATCAACGCGATTGAGGCCATGGAAGAAAACAAAGGCGTGTTGACATTGTCGACGGAAATATCTAAAACTTCCTGCTGGGTAAAAGTCCAAGACAATGGCTCTGGCATAAGTCCCGAAAACATTAACCGCCTGTTTGAGCCTTATTTTACGTCCAAATCAAACGGATTGGGGCTAGGGCTCGCGGCTACACTCACCATTTTACAATCCCACCGCGCATCGGTTGAGGTGGAATCGGAAGAAGGAAAAGGAACAACTTTTACCGTTACGTTTCCTTTGGGTTAATGAAGGTAGACTCGAAGAGGCTGAGTTGACCGTAATTGTAGATTTAGATTAAGTTGTTAGAGACTTAATTGTTAGTTGTAGACTCTCCAAGTTTGAATCGTTGCTTAGGGACTAAGACTTGGAAAGTCTATTTTGTACAATTACGTTAGTTGGAGCTGATGATCCCTTGGGTTGTTTCAACGATTTTTACTTTTTTGGTTCTGAACAAAGAGCCAGTGATTTCCGTAATGACCGCTGCACTTACAACGATGATACCGAATACCGAAGACCACACCACAAAACGATGGTACACCTCTGCATCGAGCCTGGCAATAATGACCCCGATAAGCGCCCAAATAACGGACAAGCCGATGTAAGCATTTCTTAATTTCAGTAAGGCAAAACTGCCGATAATCGCCCCTACAACAACCATGGCTGAGGCCCAAAATACTTCGCTTTGCCCCCAGCCGTTCCATTCTAAAATCACTAGCAAAGTGGTGGCATTGGCAACTGTTGCAATGCATAACCACCCCAAATAAAGTCCAAAAGGTGCTTTGACTGAAAAACGGGAGTTTTTGGCTAAATAAGGGGTTAATGAGTCAATTCGGGCGTTGATATTGATTAATTGTACCAGAAATAATACCATTATGAGCACCGAGAAAGCCACGTATTCATAATGCCAGACCAAAATCCAAACCATATTTAAGAGGCAAGTAAAGATAAAACGAGGCCCAATGACAGAGACCGTTTCGGCCGTTGCGGGGTCGACCTGAGCGCTGAAGAGTGATTTAGTTTGTTTGATACAAAAGACCAATAACAACAGGTAAATCACGCCCCAAATCGAAAAAGTGACGGGGGCGGGAACAAACAAGTTGGGGTATTGATTAGAGAGTTGCCCAGTGGTCTTGTCATTAATCGGCAAGGCATTTGCCAGGTAATTCACAAAGACCATCGCTAAAAAAAAGACCCAATTCAAAATTTGATAGGTTTTTACGGCAGATTTATTCCAAAGCGTTGTCATATAAGTGATAGTTAAGGTTAGTAGGCGGAAGTCAATAACTATTCCATAGCGGTTGTCTAATATGGGATGGGGAAAATATTCCTCATATTAGGTTGTATAGAACCCAGTTTTCTACATTTTTTACTTGTATTGCCTTGTGGCACAAGTGTTTTAAGGTATATAATCATCAAATGAATTGAAACCTTTTAATCTTTAAAGCCATGCGTTCTCTATTATATATTATCGCTGTTATTCTGGTTGTGGGTTGGCTTATAGGAACTTTTGCTTACAGTGCAGGAGGACTTATTCATATCCTTCTGGTACTGGCCGTTATTTCCGTCATTATCGGTTTTATTCGCCGGGGCACTATATAGTACGTAGATATGGCATCTGAGAGTTACTTTACTCAGCGTTATATATAAGAGTGGTTAATGCGTAGATATGACATCGTAAAACTCTAATTTACTCAATGCTATGGAAATTGCTTTGTTAATTACTATCACCGGATTTGTGGGTTTAGCCACTTCGGTAGGCATGTTGTATCTATCGCATTCACCCACTACGCACTCTGCTAACTCGGGTAGCAGATTTAGTCAACAAAAACGAGATGATTTTTTTCGAAAGGTCAAACTGAATTCCCATCGGTTTAAATAACTACCAGCAGTATCTTTTGTTATAAAAATACCCATGTAACCCCTTTTTAAATTGATGTCTGGCACGACTTTTTAACGATATATATCGAGATATTAATTCTACCAAGATAAGTGACGAAGCCCAGAGGCGAGTAGTCTAATTGGGAAAACAGGCCATGAAAACAACAATTATCAATATAACGAGTAGAAGATTATTCATTTTTTTGATACACCTTTTATTTATCGCAGGGCTTTCTGGCTGTACATCCACACCAAATGTTAGAAAATCGGGGAACGATACCTCAGGAGCATCCAAACAGACAATCAGCAGGTCTAAAAACCCCGCCAATTTTGCCATCGTGGCATCAACAATCGGTGGAGCTGCGGGCGCTGTTATTGAAAAATACATGGAAAAACAAGCTGCCGCCTTGAACCAAGATCTGAGCGGAGTAGTCTTAGTAGAACGTATCGGAGAGGGCATAAAGATTACAGTGAGTTCAGTTGTGTTGTTTGAAAGTGATACTTATGCCCTCTCTAATACACCGCAGGAGCAACTCAAAAAAATGGCCAAAACACTGATTAATTATAAAGATACAGAACTGTTGATTGCGGGTCATACGGATGGAACAGGGGATGCCAAGCAAAACCAAATCTTATCTGAAAAAAGAGCCGAATCCTTGGCGGATTTTTTGGTAGCTCACAACGTGCCCCAGTCACGAATGGTGACCCAAGGCTTTGGTGAACAAACCCCCAAAGTATCCAATGGCACCGATGAAGGACGCCGTATGAATCAGCGAGTTGAGATAGCGATTGTGGCCAATCAAACCCTGAAAAAAGACGCCAAGCGCCAAGCAGAACAAAATAAAATCAGTAAGAAAAATGGCTAATAAGTCCTAACAACAGAACGATATGCCAGAGAGCCTCATTACCCCTCAGGATTTTGAAAAGAACCCAAAAACGGGCGAAATCCACAAAAAAGAGGAAGAAACGTTGCCCAAAACAACCGATGTAGACCCTGAAAAAGTAGACATTAGGTTGTATAAAGAAATAAAGAAAAAAGCCGAAGAAGCCGAAAAATACACGGGCGGCTAAAAAAGACAATAGCCATGAAAAAGACATTGATTGAAGACGGAATAATCGCGGATAAAACCAAAATGGTATCTGGAAATACTGAAAACTCAAGCGATGCGCTGTTTTCGGAGGCAACTGGGCCAGAAAAAACGCCCGAAGAAAGTAAAATCAAGTCTGATGTTGCGCACACCTCCGAAGAGGAGAGCAGTGACTATTCAAAGAGCAAAAACATGAGCGGCAATCGTGGGTACAATGAAGTGCCAAACACGGTTCCAATCAAAAAATAGTGTAGTAGATTTTTCATAAGGTAAAGGGTTTAGGAATGGGTGAGAGCCGGGAGATTTTGTCCCCCGGCTCTTTTTTTGTGCCAAATACACCGCAGTATTTTGCGCGGAAATGAGCATGGCGGTGAACTTTTAGGTGATTTTAGATGGTTAGATTTTGGGTAGAATTGCTTCTCATTATAAAACCCCCTTCCAAAACCATGTTTGTACATCACGTTTTCTTTTTTTTGAAAAATCCCGATAGCGCTGCCGACCGCGACCAATTGGTGGCTGGCCTTCAGACCCTAACCGAGCTTGAGGGTGTAAAACTTGCCCACATCGGCAAAGTAGCCGATACGCACCGCGGAGTTATTGACCGTTCGTATTCGGTGTCGTGGCTGATGCTCTTTGATACCAAAGCCGAGCAAGATGGGTATCAAGACCATCCCATTCACCATAAATTTGTGGAAAACTGTGCGCATTTGTGGGAAAAGGTCATTGTCTACGATTCCGACGATATTTAATTGATAAGTACGGCATGGCGTAAGTCATGCCGTTTTTGTTCCTGTCTTCCCATGCAAAAACCTGAAACCCATATTCGGCAGGCGCATCTGCCTACTCCGTTTGCGTATCGTAGCATGGAGGAGGTGGAAAAATGCCGCGCTCAAACCCCCGATTTGCCACATCGGCACGATTACTTCACAGTCATTGTGGTAGAGCGTGCCCAAGGAGTCCACCAGATTGACTTTAAAGAATATACGTTACGTGAAAATACGGTGTATTTTGTCTCTCCCGAACAAATTCATCACCTGACCCTAACGGAGCCCAATCCGCACGGACACGTTATTCTTTTTCGACCCGATTTTTTGCAGCAATACAGTTTTTCGCCTTCGCAGTTGTACGACATGGACCTGTTTTTCAACTGTGATGAGTCGCTTCCGCTAGAACTGACCCCCGACGAAATGGATGAATTGGGGCCGCTCTTCAGGGGCATTGCGGAAGAAGCAAAGGCCGAGCGCTCTCAAAAATGGGAGGCCGTAGGCGCGTGGTTGAAGTTGTTTTTACTGCAATGCAAACGTTTCAAATCTGACAAAAAAGTCTTGAACAAAACCTGGGACAATCGTCAGGCGGAGATTGTAAAACAGTTTAAAAATGATGTTGAGCTTTTTTTTCGGAAATACCATAAAGTCAATGAATACGCCGAACGCCAACACCTGACCGCCAATCACCTCAACGATGTAATTAAGAGTGAAACGGGGACGTCGGCCAAAGAATTTATTCAGAACCGACTGGCGTTGGAGGCAAAGCGATTGGCGCGCTATTCGGAACTCAACGCCAAAGAAATCGCCTATCAATTGGGCTATGACGACATTGCCCATTTTAGTAAATTCTTCAAAAAAAGTGAAGGAATAGCGTTCAGTGAGTTTCGCGAAAACGCCGAACCGTAAAAACGCCAACAACTTCCATGGTTTTTACGTTGATAGAGGTAGTTTTTTGCCCCACCTTTGCCCTCAAATAAACCTTTATTTCCCATGCAAACCAACCCGTTGATCAAAGGACTTCACCACGTGACCGCCACCGTTAACGAAGCGCAGGAAGATTACGATTTCTATACTAAACTGTTGGCTCTTCGTCTGGTTAAAAAAACGGTCAATTTTGATAACAATGCCGTATATCACATGTATTATGGCGATAAAATAGGAACGCCCGGTACCATTTTTACCACCTTTCCGTATCAAAATCAGGGGGTTCGTAAAGGTGTAGAAGGAACGGGGATGATTATTTCTACCACGTTTTCGATTCCTTCGACGGCGATGGGTTTTTGGAAAATCCGTTTGGAAAACGCAGGTATTGACGTGGTTTCATCAGTTCGTTTTGGGCAACAGGTGCTGTGGTTTCGTGACCCTGCCGAACTTCAAATTGAATTAATTGCCGACGACAATGACTCCCGTACGCCCTTCATTACCGATGAAGTCAACGAAGAAGTGGCCATTCGGGGTATTCACCACGTCACGTTGTGGGTAGCGCCCAATGATTGGGAACCCGTGAGGCGCTTTTTGGTTACCGAAATGAACATGACCGAAGTGGCGCAAGACGGCGACCGAATTCGTTTGGAAGTAAAAGGCGGCTCATCAGGAAACGCCCTAGAACTACTCCGGGCCGCTGCCGATACCCCACGCGGCAAAAACGGCATCGGTACCGTTCACCATGTAGCGTGGAAAATTGATAATGAGGAGGCCCAACGGGCGCTGCGTCACCGATTGGTCGATGAGTTGGGCATGGAAGTGACCGAAATCAAAGACCGTAAGTATTTTCGTTCCATTTATTTCCGTTTGCCTTCGCATCAATTGTTTGAAGTTGCCACGAGTGGCCCCGGTTTTGACGTCGATGAGTCGGTCGAAGAATTGGGCACGCACCTCATGCTACCAAACGACAAAGAACACAACCGCGCCATCATTGAAGCGGGATTGCCGGAGATTCAATGATGGCGCGGCAAACGGGTTGGCGGAAAATAGAGAACGTATAGAACTTACAAAAACAACTCCATGGCCACATCGGCCCGAGAATAGGGCGAACTGAAATCTTTGACGGTTTTGAAACCTAGTTTTTGGTACAGATTCAGTGCGGGCAATAAACGCGAGTTTGTTTCTAAATACAAACGTTTTAAGCCTATTTTTCGGGCTTCGTCAATGATGGATTGCCCCAGTAACTCGCCGATTCCCAGCCCTTTGGCACTGCTGTCGACGCCCATTTTAGAGAGTTCCATGCTGCCTTCGGTCATGGGTTTGAGCGCCGAAGTTCCTACAATATTGCCTTGATATTCAGCCAATAACACCAGTCCGCCTTTGTTGATGTAGAATTTATCAGGATTTTCGAGCGATTCCATGTCGAGGGGTTCTACCTTGAAGTACCGCTCAATCCATTCGTAATTGATGCGTTTGAAGCTGGCGCGGTGCGTTTGGTTTTGAGGGTCCAGCCAAATAATGTTGACCTTGTTTCGTTCGCGCGTTTTCAATCTGCTTTTGATGCGCTCGGGCAGGCTTTTACGCAAAATTACCTGCTCGTATTCCATCAGGGCGCGTAGCACGTCGGTTTCACATTCGTTTTTTACTTCGTTCATGGTATCTTCCAAATCTTCCAGCAGTTCTTTCATACGGGCGTGCATTTGGTCCCCTTTTTGGGTCAGCCGAACGGTGGTTTCGCGCTTGTCGACCAATCCTTTTTGACTTTCTAAAAAGCTTGCTTTCACCATTTCTTTGACCATCAAACTAACACCTACGTGCGACTGCCCGATGCATTCGGCGATTTTTGAGACCGTTTCGGCTTCTTTTTGGGCTATGGCCAAAAATACGGGAAACCACTTAACTTCAAAATCCATTCCATACATCTGATACACCTGCGCGGAGGCATGCTGACTGATTTCACCTAGTCGGCGCATATAACTTCCCAAGGCCACGTAGCCTAATGTTCGATATAATTCCATAAATAAATTATTTACGTAATTAATTACGTAAATTAAAATAATGGTTAAGTAAAAACCAATAGCCTGGATAAATTTTTAGGAAACGGACAATGAAAGGGCATTGGGTTTTGAGAAACCTCACTGGCGGATTTGAGAATCCGCCTTCACAAACCTCGTTTAATCCCATGCTTTAGCGTAGGGCGTGAAGCAAAAAGGCATCTCAATAATGGCTTTAGCCCAGACTAACTCTACTGAACTCAGATAAAGCCATGATTTTGACAACGCATTCCTTCTTTTCGCCATTGTTCAGCCAGTATAATTGCCTGACCTTTGCAGAGTCAATAAAACAAAAAAGTTGACCAACAAAAAGAAACAACCGCTATTTAAGCAATAACAACCAATGCAATGGAAACGAACAATTTAATCACTGGCATACACCACGTAACGGCCATCGCCGCTGACCCTCAACAAAACGTGGATTTTTACGTAGGTTTACTCGGATTGAGGCTCGTAAAAAAAACCGTCAATTTTGACGCCCCCGACGTATACCACCTTTATTATGGCGACGAAACGGGCAATGCTGGCAGTATTTTGACCTTCTTTCCGTTTGGGCAAGGAAGCCAAAAAGGACGGCACGGCAAAGGGCAGGCAGCTACCACCTCCTTCTCCATCCCGACGTCGGCCATCGACTTCTGGACCAAACGCTTTGACCAATACGGAATTTTGTACAAAAATCCTCAACAACGGTTCGACGAAGTATTCATTTACTTTGAAGACCCCGATGGATTAGGCTTGGAATTGGTCGCCAACGACGTGGATACGCGCCCAGGTTTTACTTACGGTCATATTCCGTTGGAGTATTCGATTCGTGGTTTTTGGAATATCGAATTGTGGGAAACTACCTACGAACGCACGGAGGCATTGTTGGCCAATTCGCTCAATTATGAGTTTATTGCCGAAGCAGGCGCCCGGCGTCGTTATGCTCCCAAAGGTGGTAATGCAGGTCAGTTTGTGGATATTGTTTGGGACAACAACAACCGTTGGGGGATGAACGGCGCGGGAACCGTACACCACGTGGCCTTTGATACTCCGACCGACAACTCCCAACTGGAAGTGCGCGAAGCGGTGCTTTCGGCGGGTTTTATGCCAACGCATGTGCTTGACCGTCAGTATTTTCATTCTATTTATTTCCGCGAGCCAGGTGGGGTGCTGTTTGAGGTAGCCACAACGCCTCCTGGCTTTTTGTTGGACGAAGAGAAAGCAAAATTGGGTGAAGCGCTCAAGTTGCCGCCTTGGCAAGAACGCAATCGTGCGCAAATTGAGCAATTGTTGCAACCAATTTCGCTGGAAGCTGTTTATCAGAAATATAATATTGGCTAATGAGATTGAGGGTTGTGGATGAAAGTTTTTGCGTCCGCAGCCTTTAACAAAAGATATACTAAAATGCACAACATAAAAAATACCGTTTGGGCGGGCCAGCCGCTTGCCCAAGCCAAACGCGTGCTCATCATGACCCACGGACGGGGGGCAAGTGCGCAAAGTATTCTGAGTTTGGCCGCTGAACTCAACGTGGAAAACACCGCGCTGGTGGCGCCTCAAGCCACGGGCAACACGTGGTATCCGTACAGTTTTTTGGCACCCGAAAATCAAAACGAGCCGGGCCTATCGGCAGGATTGCAGGTGTTGAGCCAATTGGTGGAAGACATCAAACGGCAAGGCTTTGATTCGCGGCAAATTTACCTGTTGGGCTTCTCGCAGGGCGCGTGTTTGACGGCAGAGTTTGCAGCGCGGAATGCTCAGCCGTTGGGAGGAGTGTTTATTTTGAGCGGTGGTGTCATTGGCGATTCTATCAAGGCGGAGCGTTATTCTGGCGATTTTGATGGAACACCTCTCTTTTTGGGATGTTCGGATGTAGATTCGCACGTGCCTTTGCACCGCGTTCAAGACAGTACCGAAGTGTTCAAAAATTTAGGAGCCAATGTAACGGAAAAAATTTATCCGAACGCTCCGCACAGTGTTTTTCAGGACGAAATCAATCACATTAATCAGGTGTTAAACCAAGCATAATGAAAACATTCAAAACCATTTCGTACGTATGGGAAGGCCGTCCGCAGCAGGTGGGCGATGGATTTGTGGGACAAAGCATGATTCCTTCTCAACGATTTCAAGACTTTAGCCCTTTTCTGATGCTCGACCACCACGGCCCCATGCAGGTAAAACCCTCACGTATCCCCAAAGGCGTGGATGAGCACCCGCACCGAGGCATCGAAACCGTGACCGTCGTGTTTGAAGGTGCCCTTCAGCACCGCGATTCGGCGGGCAACAAGGGGGTGATTTTTGCGGGCGATGTACAATGGATGTCGGCCGCATCGGGGTTGGTTCACGAAGAAAAACACGAAACGAATTTCTCTCGTCAGGGCGGAATATTGGATTTTGTGCAGTTGTGGGTGAATCTCCCCCGGGCGCATAAAATGGAAAAGCCGCGTTATCAGGAACTCACTTCCGCCCAAATTCCTGCCGTTACCATCAATGAAAACACACAGTTAAGGGTTATTTCTGGCGAATTAAACGGTATCAAAGGCCCTGCCCTAACCTACACGCCCGTACTGTTGGCGGAGGTGGTCGTGTCGGGTGAAAGCCAATTTGAGCTACAACTGCCCGAAGGGTTCAACGTGGCGATTCATGTAGCGCAGGGAGACGTGGTTTTGAACAATACCGAAAAAGCCGCTGCTAAGCGCATTGCCAAACTCAGCCCGAAAGGAGAATGGATTTCGGTTTCAACTGGCACAAAAGGGGCGCGGTTATTGATTTTGGGCGGAGAGCCCATCAATGAGCCGATTGCAAGTTATGGCCCGTTTGTGATGAACACACAAGCCGAAATTATGCAAACGCTTCAGGATTATCAATCGGGTAAAATGGGCTTTTTGGAACCTGTAGATTATTCTGAAAGCGAAGGATAATGGTTTGTCATTGGCAAACCATTTAAGTAATTAAGCAAATTTATTCACGCAAAGTCGCAGTGGCGCAAAGAGCTTAAAATGTTGATTATCTAAAACTTAGCACCTTAGCGGCTCTGCGTGAAGTATAAATTAATTTTGCACATTTACTATTTGAGCGTTGTCAACCATTCCTGCGCAAACGCTCGGGCTGCCATGGCCATTAATACCGCCAACAAGAGGATTGTGCAAAGAATAGGTGTGTATTTCAGGGATATAAATTGCTAATAATGAATTAATTTACCCTTTTTACTCTGAACATCCCCCGAATTTGCGCCGTACCCATAGGATTGTAAGGGTCTGCCTGATACCAACCCGCAGGTGTGAGCGTAAAAGTCCCGAGTACGTATGGCGATTGATTGCCAGCATCATCTACGTTTAAAGTACCACCGCTGAGGGAAGGCTCGGTACCGTATCGGTTTTGGTATGACTTTAGGCCAGTATAGTAAACGAAGCTGACAGTGGTGCCGAGTGTCCACTGAAACTGACCGCGAGGGCTGCCGATCCAGCCTAATACCACATAAGTGCCTGCCAATTGTCCTTCAATTACGTTGTGAGTACTGTTGATGTTGGCTCCTCCAGGCAATGTAATCCAGTCTCCCCCGTCAATTTGAAGAGAAACGCCTTCTGGCATTACGTACATACGGCTGATGAGTAGCCCTACCGCCTTTCCTTTTGACTTAATACTAACCTCTATGCGGACTGGGTTTTGGCCTGGGATATAGTTGGGGGCCTGATAAACGGCGGTACTATTGGTTGCTTTTAAGTCACCATCACCTTTCAGTTCCCATTTATCAATGTATTGATTACCAAGTAGATATTCGGGGTTAAGGAGTTCGAGCTCTTGGTCTTCGCTGGTTAGGGGTACAAAAGGAATAATATCTTTTAATACGTGTCTAACGGCCAAAGTTGTTTTTCCACCGAGGTCAAGAACCTTATAGCCAGGTTCAAGCGAAACCGCTTCAAAAAAGCTCCAGTCGCTGAAGTGGGTAGTGGGAACGCTAACGGTTTTGGTTTCTTTCGTAAGGGTAAGTCCCTTTGGTACTTTCCAAATACCTTTATCATCTTGGTAAGCAATCCCCAGTGCTTCAGCCAAAGTACCGTTTAGGTCTTCCTCGGTGTATTTAAAAGAAATAGTGGCTGGTTTGGCAAACTGCAATCCATGAGGGGTAAGACGGAAGGCCTGCCCTTGGCCGTTAGGAGCTTTATTGGTAATGGGCTGTAAGGTAATGGTCTGAGTGGCGGTCAATGCCCCCGCAGGGATTTCGACCCGGATACGCTTGTCGGTCGACTCAATGCTTCCTCCAGCGGGCCCTATTGCGGCCGTTACGGCCGTACCATCTGGGGTGCCCTTTGTCGTAACGTGACCAGTGGGTTCTGGCAAATTGGAAGGAGCGGGGTCGGGTTCTGTACACGAAACCGAGAGGTTGATGAGCGCGAGGCCCAGTATTGTATTTATAATGTTTTTCATGGCTGTGAGAAATTGATTGTTTTTATTGTTGTTTGATTATTTTGATGCAATAGTCTCCTTTTTAGAAGTGGTAGGGGTAAAGGTTACCACCCTGTTTGGGATAGGCTTAAGTGTTTGTAAATAGGTATAAATAGCCCCCAAATCCTGCTCGCTCATCCCTGCGTACATTGGCCAAGGCATAATCGTTTGGCGGTCGCCGGGTTTTACGGGATGTGGTTTATAGCCTGTAGCTGGGTCGAGGGCTTTAAAACGAGCTATAAAGGCGGCTTTGGTCCAGCGTCCTAGCCCAGTTTCGGCATCGGGCGTAAGGTTGGCCGAACGCACAATGCCTCCCGGTAAGGCAAATTCTGCACTTCCCGCAAATTCCATTCCTGCCACAGGTTCTCCTTTTTCTCTTTTGGTGTGGCAATCGGCACAGCCAGCGGCATTGACCATGTAGCGTCCATAGGCTATTGGGTCGGTGGTGTCGGGGCGAGGCTGAAAACTGGGTTTTTGCGGAATGGTATTAACAATAAAATTCATGGGAAATTCTAATTCTGAATCAGGCACTTCGTTTGAAATGGGCTTGAGAGAGCGGAGGTAGGCAATGATAGATTTGATATCTTCCTGATCCATACGGCCGTAAGATGGGTGAGGCATCAACGGAAACAGGGCTTTGCCTTCGCGCGTTACTCCTGATGTGATAGCGCGCAACAACTCACCGTCGGTCCAATGACCCACGCCAGCGGGGGTGATATTGCGCGAATAAATAGTGCCCGGCAATCCCATCTCAGGGCCGAAGCGTTCACCCCCCTTGCCCTCGGTACCCGCCTTGGGTGGGCCTGCAAAAAGGTTCCAGTCGCGGGTGCTGTGGCAATCCATACACACGCTCACGTGATTGGCTAGGTAGCGCCCCCGTTCAATCTGGGCGGCATTGGCCTTGATTTTGAGTTCGGGAGCGGCACCTACATCGGGCAACCCTAGTTTAACATAGACCAGTACAAGACTAATGCTCGTGACTACCACGGCCAGACCGATAAAAATGAAACGAAGGATGTTTTTCATGACTTGAAATTGTTGGAAAAAATGGCTGAATTATAGCAGTGCAGCGGCAAACGGCGGCGTTTCCAACGGAGGGCTTTGCGGTATGTTTTATGGCTGCATTGCGTCAATAGGCAGTTGTTTGGCCAATTGATGGTACAAAATTGGGCAATAGGAAGAGGGATTTTCAATATCGTCCCTGATGAAACGTCATTTGAAGGAGCTGTAACGGAACAACCGCCCGTTCAGCCGTTGTAAGACGGTGTGCTTGTTTTCGGTAGGTTTTATGGGAAGCGGTAGATGAACTATTGGCGTGCGTGCGTGCGGGGCAGATGTTTTGAATTTGCTCAGAAATCGGTGATTAGAGCATCTCTATTTTTTTCCATATCAATTGCCACTCAGCCTTTGATTTTGTCAATTGAATGGCAGTTTCATAATGTATTTTGGCGCTCATGGAATCATTCAATTGCCCAAAAAAGTCACCCAGTGCCGTGTGATAATAAGCATTGTTTTCAAGTCCTTTTATGGCCAGTAAAGCCTCCTTGCCCCGTTTTGGCCCTTCTGCGAATCCTGTCGCAATGGCTTTATTGAATTGTACCATTACACTCGGATTGATTTGTTCCAACAGCCGATAAAGATACATAATGGCCTGCCAGTTAGTGCTTTCAAAACGCTCAGCCCGGGCGTGATAAGATGCAATAGCGGCTTCGAGGTGGTAGCTGCTGATGTCGGGCCCTTGAGAGGCTTTATTGAGAAATGCAATGCCAGCGTCTATCCGCGCCCGATTCCATTTTTGGCGGTCTTGACTGGCTAATAGAATAATATTTCCCTCGTCATCTTGTCGGGCATCAAACCTCGAGGCTTGAAAATACATCAACGATAATAGCGCGGCGGTTTTGGGAAGGTCAGTATACCGATGCTGGCTCAACAGTGTTCCTAGTCGAAGGGCTTCTTCGCACATGTCCTGCCTGATAAGCCAGTCGGGGTGCTGCGAATTGTAACCTTCGTTGAAAAGCAGGTAGATGGTTTTCAAAACCGCATCCAGTCGCGCGGGAAGTTCGTTTCCATAGGGTACATCCAATTCAATGGGGGTGCTGCGGATTTTGTTTTTGGCCTGGTAGAGGCGTTTGGTAATGGTTTCGTCGTTGGATAAAAACGCGTTGGCGATTTCGGTAATGCTTAGCCCGCAGAGGGTTCGTAGAATAAGCGTTATTTGGGCTTCGGGAGGTAAACTTGGGTGGCAGCATGCAAACATCATCCGGAGTTGGCTGTCTTCCATTTCATGTTCGAGAAACAATTGGTCAATGTGCTGCTGCATTTGCTGTTCTGATTGGAATTCGTAGGCAATCTCAGGGCTTATTTCGGCCATTTTTTTCTCCCTGCGAAGCCGATCAAGCACTCGGTTTTTGGCCGAAGTATAGAGCCAGCCCGTTGGGTTGTCGGGGATACCGTTTAGTTTCCACTGTTCCAGAGCGGCCAATAAAGTATCCTGAACCACATCGCGGGCAATGTCGTAGTTGGAAAAACCAAATACCCGCGTGAGTACGGCGAGCATCTTTCCCGACTCGTGCCGAAAAAGATGCTCCGCCATCCGATTGACTTCCGTCATCCTGAAGATTAATTAAAGACCTGAATCTGACGTACTTCTACCCGGCCTTCCGTATCATAAATAGGGCAGCCTTTTGATAGCTCGACGGCTTCCTCTAGGCTGTCGGCCGTGAGAATCATAAAGCCGCCGATGATTTCCTTGCCTTCCGTAAAAGGCCCATCCGTAACAATGTTGGCCGAGCCCGAGACCGTTTTTCCCGTATTGTGGAGGGCTTCGGTGGCAACCATTTTACCTTGGGCGGCAATTCCTCCAATCCAATTGTTCCATTTTTCGATTTCAACTTGAATCGCTTCGGGCGACAATTGGGCAAAAGAATCTTCAGAAGGAATGGAGTTCCAGAAGGCGAGCATGTACTTGTTCATGGTAAGTTGTGTTTTTTGTGAACGAATTTATTGAATTTGTACGAATGACGAACGACTCAAACAAAACCGGACAGCCAAGAAGATTTTTTTTTCTAATTTTAAAAATAAATTATTCGACACCCATATTCCCTACCCGATTTTGAAGCCGCGAGCCAATACTTTTACATTTTGAGTTTTTCTGTATATCATTTTTCTGTTTTCCCCATGAACCGTATCGACCGTTTATTAGCTATTGCCATTACGTTGCAATCTCGAAAATATACCTCGGCCGAGACATTGGCTGAGCGCTTTGGTATGAGTATTCGTACCGTTTATCGTGATTTAAAGGCATTGGATGAAATTGGGATTCCGATTGGATTTGAGTCAAACAAAGGATATTATGTTATGCAAGGCTATTTTTTGCCCCCTGTGATGTTCACCACCGAAGAGGCTAATGCGTTGGTGTTGGTGGAGTCGATTGTGGAGCGTTTTACCGATAAGTCTATTCGCCGACACTATCATTCGGCGCTCAATAAAGTGAAATCTGTGCTTAAACATCAGCAAAAAGAACACCTTGAGCATCTGGAAAATAAGGTGGTGACGAGTGCATCTTGCCCCAATCATAATTTTGAATACTTGGCCGAAATTCAAACGTCAATTACGAACCAGACCATTTTACAGCTACACTATCAAAATGCTGGTCAAGAGGGAAGTTTGCGTGAAATCGAACCGATTGGGATGGTTTTTTATTCTATGGCTTGGCACGTGATTGGGTGGTGTTGGTTGCGAAATGACTACCGTGACTTTAAGGTGGCCCGTATCCTAAAATTACAGAATACGTATAAACCTTTTCGTAAATCTAACCATCAACATCTCAACGATTATATAAAACAGCAAGAAATGCGAATGGTACTGACATAGGGTTGTCAGTGGAGGGTGTTTTATTTGCTATCAAAACAAAAAAAACAGCACTTTTATGAACACAAAATTAGCCCTGAAAACATCAATTCTCCTTCATGCCCCTGCTACTGTCGTCTGGGAGGCCCTTACAAATCCTGCCGTTGTGAAAGAATATTTTTTCGGAACCACCTTGATTACCGATTGGAAAGTGGGTGGGCCAGTCCGCTTTACGGGCGAGTGGGAGGGTGTGGCCTACGAAGACAAAGGAACGGTATTGGCCTTTGAACCTGAGCGTTATCTCCAGTACAACTACTGGAGTTCATTCAGCGGAACGGATGATGTGGCCGAAAATTACGCCCATATTGAATACATCTTAGATGCCGCCGAGGGTGGAACACGTTTGACAATCACGCAGGACAATCTGAAAGACGAGCAAGCCCTTGACCACTCAGAAAATAACTGGCAGGCCCTTTTGGGAGAAATGAAAAAGTTGGTAGAAAAATAACGCGTGACTGCATCGTTAATAACCTGAATAAGGGCTAAATTGGCCGCCAACAACCCCTGAAAACGAATGGTTTCTTTCAAGGCATTGCTGCAAAAATTTGAAAAAAAAGGTGAAAAAACGGGCTGGACCTATTTTGAGATTCCAGTACATATTGCCAACGAGCTCAACCCTGGCGTAAGAACGTCGTACCGCGTAAAGGGTAAATTAGACGGGTATTCTATCAAATTAGTGGCTCTTTTGCCCATGGGCGAGGGCGGTTTTATCATTCCTGTCAATGCCGATATGCGGCGCGGTATCCGAAAAAAAGAAGGTGCAA
>JAIXPV010000515.1 GCA_027486105.1 Runella sp.
CATCTCAAAATAATTAAGTTCAACGATTAATGTTACATTTTAAAAACCAAGTAGCCATCGTAACTGGCGCAGGGCAAGGAATTGGGCTGGAAATTTCGCGACAACTAGCGGAGCAGGGAGCGGCCGTTTTGCTCAATGATTTGGATGAGGAACTGGCAGAGAAAGCCGCTGATTTTATTCAAAAGTCGGGCGGACAGTGTGTTGCGTACAGTGGCAATGCTGCTGAAGTAAATTTTGTACAGGACATGGTAAATGAAGCGGTACGAGTGTTTGGTAAACTTACAATAATTGTGGCCAATGCGGGTATTACTACCTTTGGTGACTTTTTTGAGTATACGCCCGAATCGCTGCAAAAGCTGTTAGATTTAAACCTCCGGGGGAGTTTCTTCTTAACACAGGCCGCAGCGCGACAAATGCGCGCACAGGGAGAAGGAGGACGCGTTTTGTTGATGTCGTCGGTAACGGGTCATCAAGCGCACCAATTTCTTGCTGCTTATGGTATGACAAAAGCGGCACTAGAAATGTTAGCAAAAAGCTTAGTTGTTGAACTTTCGCCTTATGGTATTACCATTAACGCCGTAGCTCCTGGTGCTACCATGACCGAACGCACCGCTGAAGACCCCGAATATGAAAAAACCTGGGGACGTATCACGCCAATCGGTCGGCCCGCAAAAGTGCAAGATATTGCCCATGCGGCGTTGTTTCTGGTTTCCCCACAAGCAGGCCACATAACTGGGCAATCGCTTGTGGTAGACGGAGGGTGGACTGCGGTGAGCCCTTCGCCTTATGAAAGTTGAAACTGCGCAGACAATTGCGCGTTAAGGATGCATGGAAAAAGTTATTCTTATCCTTCTCACCACGGTAGGAATCAGTTTTGTTGGCTCGCTTCAACTAGGTCCCGTGAATCTTACCGTGATTCATACAGTCTTGAAACACCGCTTAAAGGCTGGATTACTGGTTGCCTTGGGAGGATGTGTGCCCGAACTGATTTATGCCGCCGCCGCCGTATGGGCTGGAATGTGGTTGGAAAAACACCCTGATATTTGGCGGCTCCTCGAATGGGCCTCTATTCCGATATTCATTGGGATAGGAATTATACTTTTTCGGAAGGGTGGTCAAACTATTAATAAAGCGGAATCGTACACGAGTCGGTCGAATGTATTAAAAGGCTTCTCGTTAGCGATTTTGAATCCGCAGCTCTTTCCGTATTGGCTATTTATACTAGTGCAATTTCAAGGGTATGAACAATTAAAAGTTCACTTACCGAGTGAGCAAATTGCTTTTGTAATGGGGGCAGTTTTTGGGGCGGTAGGCTTATTGTTTGGTGTAGCCTATTTGACAAGCCGCTACCGTGAAAAATTGCTTGGGAAGTTGGGGAGAATCAACCTTAATCAATTACTGGGCTGGGTATTTTTAGGAATGGCGGGTTTGCAATTCTTCAAACTTATCTACTGAAAACAAAAAAGCGGTAAAGTGCCTTAGGCAACTTACCGCTTTTTTGTTTTTGATTTTCGATTAAATCAGAAAATGACGGATGATTACTTCTTTCCGTATTTCTTGAAGAATTTATCAACACGACCTGTGGTGTCAATCAAAGTGTTTTTGCCAGTATAGAATGGATGAGATTCTGAACTAACTTCGACTTTGTAAACAGGATAGTTTTTGCCTTCGAAATCAATGGTTTCTTTGGTAGGTGCGCAAGAACGCGTGATGAATTTGTGATCGCTCGACAAATCCCAAAAAACTACCTCTCTGTAATCTGGATGAATGCCCTTTTTCATTTCTGTATCAACTATTTATGATGTTACTGTGCTTTTTCTAAAACGGGACGCAAAGATAGTAACTTTTTGAAAATCAAAAAAGTATCTAAAAAAAGAAGTTGGAGGCTGGAAGAAGAAAGAAAAGGTAAAGTGTTTATTTACAGCGGGTTGGCGCTTTATTGTTTTTCGCCTAAAAAACACTCATTCCGCATTCTGAAAATTGATAAATTGTATCAAACAAGCAAAAAACATGATGAATCCCAGTGTGCATTACCGAGCATGTAATTTATGCGAAGCTATTTGCGGTTTAGAGATTACCTATTCAGGCACTAATGTTATAGCCATCAATGGGGATAAAAATGATCCGTTTAGCCGAGGGCATATTTGCCCTAAAGCATTGGCATTAAAGGATATATACGAAGATACTAACCGGCTTAAGTTGCCATTAAAGCGTACCGCAACAGGATGGAAAACCATAAGTTGGTCGGAAGCCTTTGATGATATTACTGCGAAGCTAAAAGCAATTCAGGCGCGTCATGGCAACAACGCCGTTGCTATGTATGCAGGCAATCCATCCGTCCATAATTCAGGTACGTTTCTGTCTGGTACGGGATTGATGCGGGCACTTAAGACCCAAAATATATATTCGGCTACTTCTGTTGACCAGCTGCCTCATCATTTTGCGGCTTGGCAAATGTTCGGGCATCCTTTTCTGTTGCCAATTCCCGACATCGACCGTACTGATTTTTGGCTTATTATGGGTGGTAATCCCATTGCATCTAACGGAAGTCTGATGACGGTTCCTGATGTGGCTAACCGACTGAAAGCCATCCAACAGCGGGGAGGCAAAGTAGTGGTGATTGACCCGCGTTTTACCGAAACTGCCGCCAAAGCCGATTCCCATCATTTTATTCGCCCAGGTACCGATGTGTTTTTACTGTTAGCGATGTTACAGGTTGTTTTTGACGAAGGCTTAGACAAAACGCCTGATTTTGTCACGGGATTGGATGAGTTAAGGTCACTGGTGGCCGAGTTTTTACCAGAAAAAGTAGAAGTGCAAACGGGAATCGCGGCGGATTCTATTAGAAACTTAACCCGGGCGTTTGCAAATGCTCCTTCAGCCGTCGTGTATGGACGTGTCGGGCTTTCAATGCAGGCATTTGGTGGGGCATGTCAATGGCTTTTAAATGCTCTGAATGTAGTAACGGGAAATATTGACCGCGCGGGTACAGCCATGTTTACTCACCCTGCGGTGGATATATTGGCCAATACCAAGGGAATTTACAATAAGTACAATCGTCATCGTAGCCGAGTTCGGGGGTTACCCGAATTCATGGGTGAGCTTCCTGTATCCGTGCTTGCAGAAGAAATACTAACCGAAGGGCAGGGCCAAATAAAAGCACTAATTACCAGTTGTGGCAATCCAATCTTGTCAACACCCAATGGTCGGCAATTGGATAAAGCGCTGGAGAGTTTAGAACTTATGGTAGCGATTGATATTTACATTAACGAAACCACCCGTCATGCAGATTATATTTTACCCCCAGCTTCAGGCTTGGAGGTGGCGCATTACGATTTAACATTCAACGCCTTAGCTGTTCGTAACGTCACGCGTTTTTCGGAGCCATTGTTTCCCAAAGCAGAAAATGCAAAATACGACTGGGAAATTTTTCAGGAACTATCGGCGCGGCTTTCGGGAGAGGTAGGGGCAGCTCCTCAAGACCCGCACGGAAAAGTTGACTCAGGTCTGCGTTTTGGTAGGTACAATTTAAGCTTAGAACAGCTCCGTCCATATCCTCATGGGTTGGATTTGGGACCGCTACGGCCTGATTTACCCAATCGCTTGCTGACGCAGGATAAAAAAATTAATCTTGCTCCCGAACTGTTGGTAAAAGATATGGGCCGTATCAGGAAGGTTTGGCAAGAAAGTAAGATAACTACGCACTTTGACTTGTTATTGACCAATCGTCGGCATTTACGTGATAATAATTCCTGGCTGCACAACTCGCAGCGACTCGTAAAAGGCCCCAACCGCTGTACATTAATGATGCACCCCGAGGATGCTAGAAAAAGGGCTATTTCCGAAATGGATAATGTAAAAATCAGTTCACGGGTAGGAGAGGTGACGGTCCCCGTCGAAATTACGGATAGGGTAATGAAAGGGACCGTGAGTCTGCCTCACGGATACGGGCATGGACGAGAGGGTGTCCAACTTTCGGTAGCGCAAGCACACGCAGGCGTGAGTGTCAATGACTTGACAGATGACTTGGTGATTGATGAATTGACTGGCAATGCGGTTTTTGTGGGAGTACCTGTCCGGGTGGAAGTTTTGGAAGCGATTGGAAATACTGTTTGATAAAACTAATTTTGTCGCTTCGCAGTTCATAAAACGTTGAATTGCGTAATCTGATATATGTATAAAAACAAAAAAGTGATTGTTGTAATGCCTGCCTACAAAGCAGCGCTTACCCTCGAAAAAACATATCTTGAAATACCTTTTGATTTGGTCGATGAGGTGATTTTGGTGGATGATGCCAGCCCCGACAACACTGCCGAAGTGGCAGAACGGTTGGGTATTAAACACGTGATTCGCCACGATAAAAATAAGGGTTATGGCGGAAACCAAAAAACCTGCTATTCTAAAGCACTTGAACTTGGGGGCGACATTGTTATCATGCTTCACCCTGATTATCAGTATACTCCATTGCTACTTACGGCCATGATTTCGATCATTGGCAATGACCTTTACCAAGTGGTATTTGGGTCAAGAATTTTGGGGAAAGGAGCGCTCAAAGGGGGAATGCCGATGTATAAATACATTGCCAATCGGTTTTTGACGCTTACGCAAAATATTCTAATGAATCAAAAGCTATCTGAATACCATACGGGCTATCGTGCTTTTTCTGGGGAAGTACTGCGAAATGTTCCTTTTAATAAGTGTGATGATGATTTTGTCTTTGACAATGAAATGATTGCACAGGTTTTCTGGAAAGGTTATGAAATCGCCGAAGTAACGTGTCCGACTAAGTATTTTGATGAAGCTTCCTCCATTAATTTTCAACGAAGCATGAAGTATGGCTTGGGGGTTTTGAGAGTCTCAGGCCGTTATTGCTTGGCCAAGTTAGGCCTTTGGAAGTGGAGCTTACTGGAAAATTAATTTACATTTCACGCAGAGCCGCTAAAGAGATAAAGTTTTGATAATCAAATTTTTGTATTCTTTGACAGTGCGACTTTGCGTGAATAAATTTGCTTAATTACTTATCTAAATTTTTATGCATCTTTCCAACCAATAGCGCAGCCAACGGCCTTCGTTTGGGTGACAACTACTGGCTTTCCCATCAGAATATTGGAGACGGCATCTTCAACGTATCTTTTGGTTACCCCAGCAGGGTCTTGATAATTGTCGTCGATAGTTCCGATGTACTGTACCGTAAATTTACTCCCGTCGTTTCGTAGTATAAATACATGAGGAGTACGCGTAGCGCCAAATGCCTTCGCAACCGCCTGAGTTTCATCCTGTAAATAAGGAAACGAGTATCCTTTTTCCTGAGCGCGTTTTTTCATGTTGTCAAAGGAATTTTCTTCGTAATCGCCAGCATCGTTAGAGTTGATGGCCAATACTGGAAAGCCCTGTGCAGCGTATTTTTTATCTAACCCGATAATTCGCTCTTCATAGACTTTCGAAAAAGGACAATGATTGCTGGTAAAGACGACGATTACTCCTTTTTTATCTTTGTAATTTGATAAAGAAATTACGCTACCGTCTACGTTTTTAAGCTTGAAGTCGGCCACGGTTCCACCTATCGGATAGCCCGCAGGCGGGGTTTGAGTGCGCTCTGGTCGGAGTGCCGCGCTGACCAAAGTACCTAAGGTCAGTGTTATGATAAATGGTGCCCAAAATCTCTTTTTCATGTTGGTTGTGTTAACTGCTGTTTTGACCCTACTCGATTAAAAAGTCACAGAAAATCAGATAGTTCCTTCACCAAACGGTCATAATCTAATTTTTGTTCAAAAAAGACTTTTTTCTTTTTTTGATTGTTCACAATCAAGGTTGCTGGAATAGCCCCCGACCATTCGGTGCTGATTTTATTAATCCAATTGTTGGCGTCGGGTTCATTCAATAACCAAACTTTTCCAGTGAGTTGATGTTGACTTACAAACGGAATTACCCGCGCCGTTAAATCCTTTGCAAAATCCATACTAACCATGATTACTTTGACATTTCGGTCTTTGTAATTTTTTTGAACCTCTTCAAAGTGAGGCAATTCCGCCACGCAGGGTTTGCACCAAGTGGCCCAGAAATTAACAATGTATGTAGTGTCGGACGACTGCGACAAAATGTTTTGAATTTCTTTCCATTTCACAACCGATACCTCCTGAGCCTGAACGACTTGGTGACCCAAAAACAACCAAGCCCCCAATAATCTAATGCATTTTATCATTAGCCTATAGTGATTTACCAACATAAATTTAACTCATTTAACGATAAGTTGTAACTTTCGGTGCTTTTAAAAACACAAAAGTTATTCATTGATTTGAGTAGGTTGTGTGTTTCTGGATAATAGCTGATTTGAATTTATATAATCTAATGATTTCCAATGCCTCCTATAAAAAAAATCCTCGTTGCCAACCGTGGTGAAATTGCGTTGCGTGTGATGCGCACCGCCCGTGAAATGGGTATCAAAACAGTAGCTGTATATAGCGAGCCTGACCGTACGGCCTTGCATGTCAGATACGCCGACGAATCGGTGTGTATTGGTCCGGCAGCCTCCTCAGAATCCTACTTGCGAGGCGACAAAATCATTGAGGTGTGTAAGCAGTTAGGGGTCGACGCAATTCATCCGGGATATGGGTTTTTATCGGAAAATGCGCGCTTTTCGCAGATGGTAAAAGACGCAGGGCTTATTTTTATTGGCCCCTCGGCGGAGAGCATTGAAATTATGGGCGATAAATTATCGGCCAAACGAACCGTGGCAAAGTATAATATTCCGATGGTGCCAGGCACGCCCGATGCGGTTGAAGACCGCGCCGAGGCTAAATTAATCGCGAATCAAATTGGTTATCCCGTCTTAATTAAAGCCAGCGCTGGTGGTGGTGGAAAAGGGATGCGGATTGTTGAGAATGAAGAAGAGTTTGATGAACAGATGGAGCGTGCCGTCAGTGAGGCTATTTCCTCGTTTGGCGATGGTGCCGTTTTTGTGGAAAAATACGTGGCATCGCCTCGGCACGTAGAAATTCAGGTATTAGGGGACCAGCACGGCAACATCATTCATTTATTTGAGCGTGAATGCTCGGTACAGCGCCGGCACCAGAAAGTGGTAGAAGAAGCGCCTTCGTCCTGCCTGACGCCCGAAATCCGGGAAGCCATGGGGAAATGCGCCGTTGACGTGGCGCGCTCGTGCGGGTACTATGGTGCGGGAACGGTAGAGTTTATTGTCGACGAAAAGCTCAATTTCTATTTTCTGGAGATGAATACCCGTTTGCAAGTAGAACACCCCGTGTCGGAGATGATTACGGGCGTAGACTTAGTGCGGCAAATGATTTATATCGCGGAAGGAAAAGTCCTAGAAATCAAACAAGAAGACCTCAAAATCAACGGGCACGCGATGGAAGTACGCGTCTATGCCGAAGACCCGACCAACAATTTTTTGCCAGATGTAGGAACATTACAGACCTACGTTCGCCCCCAGGGGAATGGCGTCCGGGTAGACGATGGGTTTGAGCAAGGCATGGCCATTCCGATTTACTACGACCCAATGATTGCAAAATTGATAACGTATGCGGCTACGCGTCAGGAGGCTATTGATAAGATGGTGAGAGCCATAGATGAGTACGAAATCACGGGCGTACAAACGACGTTGGGCTTCTGTCGATTTGTGATGTTGCACGAAGCATTTACGTCGGGTCAATTTGATACCCATTTTGTGAAGCATTATTTTACCCCAGAAGTACTCAGAAAAGGCATAGACGAAGAGGAGGCTAAAATTGCAGCGGCGTTGGTGGAGTATTTGATGGAGCAGTCAAAGAAGCCAGTCAGTAGTAGCACGGGCGCGGCAATACCCGTTAAAAGTAAGTGGAAAACCAACCGGATGAACTAACCGTGAAAGTATACGCTATTTTATACGCCGCTAAAGACCTAGAAACTGGGCGCTTTAACGGCGTATTCTTAAAAGGCGTATAAGACAAACCCCGCCATTGTCATCAAAAAGTAAGGCACTAATGCCGCCGCTCCTGCATAATCCTGGGCTACTCGTTGTCCAAAAAACAGACAAACCAAGGATAAACCTCCCAATCCCATGCCAGCCGCCGCCACGCTGTTGCTGGCGTCGTGTCCAAGTAGCAATAAAAGCAAACCCCCCAAAGAGATAAACCCTGCCGATGTTTCGAGTAGGGTAATGATAGGCAACAGCAAACCAACTGTAGAAGCAAGGGGCGATTTTTTGAAATGGTCTTTAAAATAATCGAGATTGCCTTGATAATGAAAGACTTTATCTAGGCCCGACTGGGTGAATAGAATTCCGTTAAACGCTGCAAAAAAGAGTTTTGAAAGTAGTAATACAGAAAATCCAAAAAGTTCCATAGAAAGTAATGTTGTAAGGGTGAGACGCGTGTAAATTTCGGGGTTTTTGGCAATTATTTTGTGGATTTAAACTTTTTATCAAATAACGTAGTTAAATTTACGAAACAACACCATCTCCATGCTCTTCAGTCAGCGCATACGAAAAACAATCGCCAATGGCATCTTGGTGCTCTTTGCCCTGATGCTCCTGAATGGCATTGTATTTAGGCATGCGCACAAACTCTCGAGCGGAAAAATAATTACCCACGCCCACCCTTACAAACCGTCCAATTCTAATTCTCCTTTTCAGCCCAACGAACACACCAGCAATGAGATTTTTTTGCTGGATACTGTGACCAATGCGCTGTTTGTTGGCATGACCCTAGCGGTGGCTTTGGCAAGCGTTAAACTTAGTCAAAATGTTTTTCCTCAATATCAGTCTTTTTATCTATTAACGGCCTATCGTAAGCCATTCTTTGGCCACTTCTCTCATCGAGGCCCGCCTGCTCATCAGTGGTAATGATTTCATAGCTTTAATGAATTTCCATGTCAAAACCTGCAATACGGCATTGATGTGGGTGTATTGCATCATTATTTATTTACACTGATTCTCAATGAAGAAACTATATATATTGCTGGCATTTTTGCTGGTACAACTTTCTGCGTATGCTCAAACGGGAAGTATTAGAGGTACGGTGACCGTAAAAGGAAAACCACTTGAATTTGCTACAGCAGCCCTTAAGGGTACGCAATATGGTACTACCACGAATGAATTAGGGGTTTTTGAACTTAAAAATGTAAAGTACGGAACGTACCAGTTGGTTGTATCGTCTATCGGATACCGCAATATCACTAAGACGGTGACGATTTCGGAAGCGAAGTTTTTTCAGGAACTTACCCTCCAAACCGAAGAATTGGAAAATTCACTCAGTGAGGTGGTGGTTACAGGAACGATGAAAGAAGTGTCAAAGCTTGATAGTCCCGTTCCCGTTGAAATTTACACGCCTGTTTTTTTTAAGCGGAATCCTGTTCCTAACCTATTTGAATCATTGCAAAACATCAACGGGATTCGCCCACAGTTGAACTGTAACGTTTGCAACACGGGCGATATCCACATCAATGGCTTGGAAGGGCCTTACACTATGATTATGATTGACGGGATGCCTATCGTTTCGGGCTTGTCGACGGTGTATGGGTTGAGTGGGATTCCGAGTGCGCTTATTGAGCGGATAGAAGTCGTCAAAGGGCCTGCATCCACGCTTTATGGCTCTGAAGCGGTAGGTGGTCTGATTAATGTTATCACTAAAAAACCATCGTCGGCTCCTCTGGTATCTGCCGATGTAATGGGAACTTCATGGTCTGAGTTTAATACTGATCTGGGAGTAAAATACCGGCTAGGCGAAAAAGTCCAATCTTTGTTTGGGCTAAACTATTTTAATTTTCAACAACCTACCGATAAAAACGGCGACGGATTTACGGATATTACCCTTCAAAATCGTATTTCATTATTCAATAAATTCAGTGTTGAACGCAAAGACAATCGTTTGTTTACAGTAGGCGCTCGCTATGTATACGAAGACCGTTGGGGTGGTCAAACCCAATGGACGCCCAAGTACCGAGGGAGTAATGAATTATATGGTGAATCAATTCAAACCAAGCGGTGGGAGGTGATAGGGGCGTATCAGTTGCCAATCAAGGAGAAAATCACGTTTCAATTTTCGGCCAACGGCCACAATCAGGATTCATACTACGGTACCACTCCCTTTAACGCCCTGCAAACAATCGCTTTTGGACAGTTAACGTGGGATAAGAAAGCAGGAGAAAATCACGATTTGCTGATTGGCACTGCCCTTCGCTATACACATTATGATGATAACACCCCCGCTACCGCTACTGACGGTCGTAATGCGCCATCTGTTGTGAAACTTCCAGGAATATTTGCACAAGATGAAATTTCGCTCAATGCCAATCACAAGTTATTGTTGGGGCTTCGATATGACTATAATTCTATTCATGGAAGTATTCTGACGCCCCGGTTAAACTATAAATGGACCTCAACGGATAAAAGAAACGTGTTGCGGGCTAGTTTTGGCAATGGTTATCGCGTAGCCAACGTATTTACCGAAGACCATGCTGCCCTGACGGGAGCGCGGCAGGTGGTATTTACGGAAGAATTGAAGCCCGAACGTTCGTGGAACGGTAACGTGAATTATGTACGCAAATTTTTCCTGACAAACGGAAGCTTTATTGGCTTGGATGCCACGGCTTTTTATACCTATTTCAACAACCGTATTATCCCGGATTACTTAACCGACCCTAACAAAATCATTTACAGCAATTTAGCGGGCAACGCCGTGTCCCGTGGGATTTCTTTAAACGTGGATTTTTCCTTGGCCAATGGCCTAAAAGCCATGGCGGGTGCTACTGCCATGGATGTATTCCAAAGAGAAGACAATGGAAGTGGGGAATTGGTAAAAATGACACAATTGTTGACGGAGAAATTTACGGGTGTCTGGTCGGTTTCGTATTCTTTTCAGCGAACTGGCTTGTCGATTGATTATACTGGGAATTTGTATGGACCCATGAAATTGCCCCTTCTAGGCCCACTGGACCCCCGACCAGAGTATTCGCCTTGGTGGAGTTTACAGAATATTCAACTGACTAAGAAATTTAACAATGGACTAGAAATTTATGGAGGTGTAAAAAATCTGCTCAACTTTACTCCCCCACGCGACGCCATAGCCCGGGCCTTTGACCCTTTTGATAAGCAGGTGACTTTTGGTGCCGACGGGCAGGTGATTCCGACCCCCAATAACCCCAATGCGTTGACGTTTGACCCCACGTACGTGTACGCTCCCAATCAGGGTATTCGTACATTCTTGGGAATTAGATATAATTTAATCAAATGAAAAAAGGCATTCTCCTCTTGATTTTCGTTGGGTTTGGGCTTTACACCACTCAGGTAGAAGCCCAAACTCTACAATGGACTTCATTCGAGCATCTAAATGATAGCTTGCGTAAAGAGCGCCGTCCTTTGCTGATTTTTATCCATACAGATTGGTGTAAATACTGCAAAATGATGGAATTGAAAACATTTACCGAACCAGAGCTTGTGAAGGTGTTAAACTCCCATTTTTACTGTTTAGACCTTAATGCCGAAGATGCCCGTACAATTCTGTTTTTAAACAAAAAGTATAAATTTAAACCCACGGGCGTCAATACGGGAGTGCATGAATTGGCCGAACTCCTGGGGACCAATAAAGGTCGGTTGACATACCCTACGACGGTATTTTTTGACCAACATCTGCAATTGCAAAATAGAATTGTAGGTGCCTTAGAAGCCAAACAGTTGCAGCAGCTTTGTGAATGATTAGGTATTTTTACATGATTTTTGTCATTACATTGCATCCCGTCTGGCACCTATCTTGCCAGACATTTGTTTTTATACCATGCCAAAAAAACTATTAGAAACCCGTGAAGATGTAGAGCTGATGGTTAATCAGTTTTACCAAAAAATTCGTCAGGATGCTGAGCTTGGGTATATTTTTGAGGAGGTTGCACACATAGATTGGGAGTTGCATCTACCAAAAATGTATGATTTTTGGGAAGGAATTTTGCTCGGAACTGCCAATTATATGGGGCGTCCTATGCCGCCTCACTTTCGCCTGACTACCAAGTATACACTTAAGCCAGAGCATTTTGACCGTTGGCTCTATTTGTTTTTTGAAAATGTGGATGCCTTATTTGAAGGTGACGTTGCCGACGAAGCCAAGTACCGTGCTTATAGTATTTCCACAATTATGAACCAACGGGTTCAGCAAGTAAATGCGCAGATTTCAGAACAAAATTGATTTTGAAGGGGTTAGATAAAATGTTTTTTTTGAGGTTAATTGTAATGATGAAGTTTTTAAATGTACTTTTAGAAGAATATTGACAGGTAACTAATTGGTATTCATTGACTTTAATTGTATTTATTTTATATCTTTGTACTGCAAACCAAAACCAACAAAAACACTATGGCTATTGCAAAGCAATTTTTGAAAAGCAAACCTGTCTGCAAAGTAACGTTCTCTTTGTCTGCTGATGTAGTGGCAGATGCTAAAGATGTAGCACTAGTAGGCGAGTTTAATGACTGGGCTACCGAAGCCGCTACTAAATTGAAGAAACA
>JAIXPV010000079.1 GCA_027486105.1 Runella sp.
AAAATGCTCGCCGCCGCCCGCCAAAAACGGAAGTTGGAAGGCGATTTCCCTGAACGAAGCGGCCGAACGTCGGCGTCGTTTGTATGGATTGTAAACGGCAACTGATCAGGGGGGGGGACTTCCGAATCGTTGATGGTAGGCTGAACCGTAAATCGATCACTGACTTTTTTCCAAGCGGCATCTACGTTGACTTCGACAACGGGTTTTATACTTTCTGCCGCTTCCCATATTTTTTGAAAACGAAGCAGTTCTTCCTCATGGCCCGCCGATTGGCCCAGCCACGCTTTTACCTGACGGGTTTCGTCGGGGGTAGTTTCCCCTGCTACGTAACGCGCCAGCAAATCGTCAGGAATATGTACGTTCGAATTCATTTAGTAGTTGTCAATCATAAGCAGTCGGTTAGACCCAACCAAATCAAAACGGGTAAATAATCAGCAAGCTCAGTTCGTAATATTTTGAGGGCTTTTCCTATTTGGTTTTCGATGGTTTTGACCGAAAGACCCAGTTGGTCGGCAATCTCTTGGTATTTTAATTCATCAAAACGGCTCAATTTAAAAATGATTCGGCATTGTTCGGGCAATTTTTCAATGGCGACCGACAGCTGTTGCTCCAACTCATTTTTATAGACCGTCTGGCTTACCGATTCATACGTTGTTTCTTGGTGATAGGTGGCGTATTGTTGGTGTTCATCCTTTACTTTTTGGTGTTTGATTCGGTTAAGGCAATGATTATGCACTGCCCGGTACAAATACGATTTCAACGATTGCGTAATTTCAATCTCGGTTCGTTTTTCCCAAATGTTCACAAACACGGTTTGGACAATTTCCTCCGCTTCGTCAGAATCCCGCAAAATCGAACGTCCGTAGGCGCATAGGCTGCCGTAGTGCTTTCGAAACACCTGTTCGAAAACCCCTTCATTTCCCTGCCCAATGGCTATAAGTATTTGTGTATCCGATAATTGCACGAAATGACGAATCGTTTTGGGCAAAGTTAACGCTTTACCCTTAACGATAGGGCCGTTTATGTGACGAGTTGTTGAAAATGATGGTTGGAACCGCATTTTAGGTAGGACAAGTGAACCCAAGTTTACCCCTACGTAGGGCTTGTATTTTTTTTGAAATTTTTGGAGTAAGCTGTTTTACTAAAAAAAGTGAATATTTTTTTTAGCGCAGCATGGGGGAAGATGAAATATAAGTTGTCATAGGTTCAAAACAGTTTAATTAATACCATAACAGTCATGAAAAAGTTACGTGTTGTTTCTGCCCAGTTGGCAAGTTTTGTCTTTTTTATTTTTGCCCTTCAATCCTGCGTTTTTATTGACGGCGATGCTCGTTTAGACCCTAAAAATCCTGACAGTGAAACCTTCGACCTCCGCGATTTTGACCGGTTAGAAATGGGTAGCGCCTTCGACGTAAAGGTGCGCCAATCGGGCCAGTTCAGTGTTTTTGTGCGGGGTGACCGCCGCGATATTGACGACTTAGAAGTGTTTGTAGACCGCAGCGGTAAGTTGGTTATTCGCTACCGTAATTACCGGGTTCGCCGCTACGATATGGATATTGATATTACGATGCCTGTTTTACGCGGAGTTGATTTCTCTGGAGCCACCGTTTCAACCATTGATGGCTTTACCAATACCCGTGATTTGGAAGTGGAATTGTCGGGCGCGTCAAAATCAACCATTGACGGCGACTGGGAGCGTGTGGATATTGACCTTTCGGGAGCCTCCAATTTGACCCTACGCGGGCAGGGCCTAAGTTTGATTGGCGATTTGTCGGGGGCCTCTAAGTTAAATGCTTTTGATTATTTGGTGGATAATGTTGATTTAGAACTTTCGGGTGCAAGCAATGCCAATGTGTCGGTTGATAAATCCCTGAAAGTAGATGCAAGCGGCGGTAGCAGCTTGCGCTACCGTGGCGCTCCAGAAGTACGTTCCAATGTATCAGGTGGTAGCAGTGTGAAGAAAGATTAAGCCAAAAATTTATAACTTTGTGGTTTCTTCTGGAAAAGTCGTTAATCGTTAGTTGTTAAACGTTGATTGCAATGGGAAACGAATAAGTCTCCCTTCTGTAAATCAGTAACAAATGACGATTAACGGCATTTTTATAATCAAAAATGCCGATGAACTATAAAGAGTATAAAGGGTTGGACTACGCACAGCTGGGCAAAGACATCCTTGAGTTTTGGAAAGAAAATCGAATCTTCGAAAAGTCTGTTGAGGTACGTGAAGGGGCACCTTCGTTTACGTTTTATGAAGGTCCTCCGTCGGCCAATGGTACTCCGGGTATTCACCACGTAATGGCGCGTACCATTAAGGATATGTTTTGCCGGTACAAAACCCTGCGCGGCTATCAGGTAAAGCGCAAAGGTGGCTGGGATACGCACGGCTTGCCCATTGAGTTGCAGGTTGAGAAAGAACTGGGCATCAAGAAAGACGACATCGGAATCAAAATCAGCATCGAGGATTACAATAAAAAATGCCGCGAGGCGGTCATGCGTTTTACTGACCGCTGGCTGACCATGACTGAGAAGATGGGGTATTGGGTGGACATGGAAGACCCGTACGTCACCTACAAAAATGACTACATCGAGAGCCTCTGGTGGTTGCTGAAGCAGCTTTACGAAAAAGGATTGCTGTATAAAGGCTATACGATTCAGCCGTATTCGCCCGCGGCGGGAACTGGTCTTAGCTCACACGAGTTGAACATGCCTGGAACGTATAAAGATGTAAAAGACACGACCATTGTCGCGCAGTTTAAGATTAAACTCACTGGCAAATCGGGCTATTTGTTTGACGCCGCCGATAGTGACGATATCTACATTCTTGCTTGGACGACCACCCCGTGGACCCTTCCCGCCAACTCGGCACTGACTGTTGGGAAAGATATTGATTATGTGTTGATTACAACATTTAATCAATATACTCACCTTCCCATTAACGTCATTTTAGCGAAAGATTTAGTGGGAAAATATTTTTCTGAAAAGGGAAAAGATGCCAAGTTGGGTACCTACAAGGAAGGCGATAAGGTGATTCCGTGGTCGGTTGTGATGGAGTTTAAAGGCCAGCATTTGGAAGGAATTCAGTACGAACAATTGCTCCCGTACGTGCAACCGCTGGAAGATGCCGATAAAGCTTTTCGCGTTATTTTAGGTGATTTTGTGACCACCGAAGACGGAACGGGCGTGGTGCATACCGCCCCCACCTTCGGAGCAGATGACTTTAGAGTGGCCAAAGCCAATGGGGTGCCAGGTATTATGGTGCGCGACGAAAATGGCAAAGAAGTGCCGATTGTGGACAAACAGGGGCGTTTTGTGCCCGAAATCGGGGAGTTTGGCGGACGATTTGTAAAAGAGCAATACTACTCGGCCGACGAGCAGGAAGATCCTGATTTTAAGCCGACAGACGTGTTGATTGCGATAAAATTAAAAGAAGAAAACAGGGCGTTTAAAGTCGAAAAATACGAGCACCCGTACCCACACTGCTGGCGTACGGATAAGCCTGTGTTGTACTACCCGATGGATAGCTGGTTTATCAGAACAACCGCCCTGAAAGACCGTTTGGTGGCGTTAAACAATACCATCAACTGGCACCCAGAAAGTACGGGGACGGGACGTTTTGGCAACTGGCTCGAAAACCTCGTGGATTGGAACCTCAGCCGTAGTCGCTATTGGGGTACTCCGCTGCCGATTTGGCGCAATGAAGAAGGCGATGAAAAGTGCATTGGCTCCGTAGAAGAACTGACGCTAGAGCTTGAAAAAGCCCTGGCAAGCAGTGTTTTGACGGATGAACAACGGGCCAAAAACGAGTCATTCCTTCAGTCAAAAGGAACCCAAGCATTTGATTTACACCGCCCTTACGTGGATGAAATATTTTTGGTGTCGGAGGCTGGCAAACTAATGACGCGCGAAACCGACCTCATTGATGTATGGTTTGATTCAGGGGCAATGCCCTACGCGCAGTTCCATTTTCCGTTTGAGAATTTGGACAAATACCCACAAAGTATGGGGGGGACGGCAGCCAATGAATCGCTTACTTCGTATCCTGCCGATTTTATCAGCGAAGGCGTTGACCAAACGCGTGGCTGGTTCTTTACGCTACACGCTATTGCGGGGCTTTTGTTTGATTCAGTTGCTTTCAAAAACGTCGTTTCTACGGGTTTGGTATTGGATAAAAACGGCAACAAAATGTCGAAACGTCTCGGCAATGGCATTGACCCGTTTGAAACAATTGATAAATACGGCCCCGACGCGCCGCGCTGGTACATGATTACCAACGCCGAACCTTGGGACAACCTCAAGTTCAACATCGACGGAGTGGTAGAAGTGCAGCGTAAATTTTTCGGTACACTGTTTAACACCTACAACTTCTTTGCGCTTTATGCCAACTTAGACGGGTATAAAATTGAGCAGTTCAATCGGGTGCCCAAAGAGCAACTGTCGGAGCTTGACCGCTGGATTATTTCAAAAGTGTTTAGCTTGGTGAAAGACGTAACCGAACAGTTTGATAATTATAACCCCACAAAAGCAGGTCGTCTGATTCAGGATTTTGTGTGCCATGATTTGTCAAACTGGTACGTACGTTTGTGTCGCCGGAGGTTCTGGCAGGGAGAGATGATCACCGACAAGCGGGCCGCTTACGAAACATTGCAACACTGTTTGACGGCGGTGGCGCAGTTGATGTCGCCGATTGCGCCGTTCTTTGGTGAATGGCTGTATCGGAATCTCACTGACCATGTTCGGGCAGAATCCATTGAGAAAAATACGCCATTCAAGCACGAATCGGTGCATTTTACGGATTGGCATACTTACGATGAATATTGGGTAGACAAGGATTTGGAGGCGTCGATGCAGTTGGCGCAGGATATTTGCTCGTTGGTGCACTCGTTGCGCAAAGGCAACAAAATCAAGGTGCGTCAGCCGTTGTCGAAAGTATTGATTCCAGTATTGAGTGAAAAAATACGGGAACAAATTGAGCACGTTACGCCCATTATTATGTCGGAAGTAAACGTGAAAGCCGTTGAGTTTGTGAGTGATGACAGCGGGATTTTAAAGAAAAAAATCAAACCTAACTTCAAAGCATTAGGGCCTAAATACGGTCCCAAAATGAAGGAGGTCGCGGCCATCATCAACGGACTGAGCGCTGCCGATATTTCGGTGATTGAAAAAGAAGGCGTACTTGTGTCAGGAGATTTTTCACTGCTCCGCGACGACGTCGAAATCATTGCTGAAGACGTACCGGGCTGGTTGGTGGCAAGTCAAGGCAGCCTGACGGTGGCGCTTGATGTGACCATTACGGAAGAGTTGCGCCGCGAGGGCCTGGCCCGCGACGTGGTCAATCGTATTCAAAACCTGCGTAAAGACAGTGGTTTTGAGGTGACCGATAAAATCAAAATTACGGTGCAAGACAACAGTCCCGAATTGGCCGAAGCAGTGACGTCCAACAAAGACTACATTTGCCAGGAAGTGCAGGCGGTTTCGTTGGATTTGGTCGTTGATTTGAACGGCTCCGCCACCGAGATAGAAATCGATGAGTTTTTGTTGAAAGTAAAAATTGAAGTGGCTAGTTAATCGGTCAAAGATGTAAATGTCAGGGGATGATTTGACGACGTTGACAGTCGGTCAAATCATCCCTTTTTTTATTTATCGAAACAGAAAATACTTCATAAAGTCTTCCTTATGGCTCCGGCCAATAGGGATTTGAAATTTGCCAATGTTGAGGTCGTGCTCATCGAAAGAATCAATTTTGTCAATATTGACGGCGTACGAACGGTGAACTCTGATAAATTTAGTGGTGGAAAGCCGCTCCAAAACCGTGTTTAGGGTGAGTCGCAGGGCAATTTTCCGGGACTCGGTATGAATGGTCGTGTAGTTTTTGTCGGCTTCAAAAAACAGAATGTCGTTCAGCTGTATTTTCTGAAACTTATAATTCTCTTTGATAAAAACGTAGTCATTGATTTGTAGAATAGTTTCGCGGTCGGGGAGTTTAGGAGATGGATGCAATGGTTTTAAATATTCATCCTTTTCTTTGCTAAATGACTGATTTTGAGCACGAAGTGCAAAGTTGTTGATGGCTAAATCAATGGCAATTTTAAGGCTTTCGTTATTAAAAGGCTTCGTGATATAGGCTGAAGGATAGGTCTTCATGGCGGCTTCTATGGTGGAGCGGTCGGCTTGGGCGGTCAGGTAAATCACGGGAGCTTCCCGAAACGCAATCATCTTCTGAACGGCTTCAATGCCCGTCATGTTGCCGAGAAGCTTAATATCGCACAAAATAAGGTCGACTTGCTGGGCTTGATAGACTTCAATTGCCTTGGGGCCATTATTTACCACATTCACGATTTCGTATCCTTCGGCTTCAAGGCGGGCCTCCAAATCGAGCCCCACAACGGCTTCATCTTCTACAATCAGGATTTTGATGGAATGCATAATGGGCTAAATAGTCAGAAGTGAGAAAATGACGCAATAAGTATTTTTTGATTAAGCCGCCGTTTTCAGGCGGGTACTCGGAATATGAAGATGATACCAAGTGCCGTTGTCGTTCTGAACCTGCGCTTGGCCCCCTAGTTGTTCCGACAGCGATTTGATCAGTTTTTTACCAAAAGAGCCTTTGCGACTTTCCCACGTGGGAAGGTCGATGCCAGGGCCATTGTCGCGCACATCCAATAGAATGCCGTTGTCGTTTTTTAAAGATACCGTCAACGACGGGGTGTTGGTTGTTTGGTAGGCGTATTTAAATGAGTTTGTTACTAATTCATTGACAATGAGACCAATGGGCATGGCCAATTCTACGTCCAGTTCGCGCTCTTGAATGTCAAGAACAAGGTCAAAATGCTCAGCTGTATGACCATACGTTTTCATGATGCTTTCGACCAGATTGCTCAGGTATTCCTGCATGTCTATCGTAGTGAGGTGTTCTTTTTGGTAGAGCCTCTGATGGATAAGCGACATGGCCTCGATGCGCTGCTGCCCTTCACGAATCGCCTGTACAGCTTTTTGATCTTCGAGGTTATAGGTTTGTAAGTTGAGCAGACTAGACACGATTTGCAGATTGTTTTTGACCCGGTGGTGGAGTTCTTTCATCATCAATTCCAGTTTATTGGACTGTTCACTGATGGTTTGGTTTTGGGTAGTTAGCTGATTGCGTTGAGTGGCAAGCGTAATATTTTGTTTTTGGACTTTTTGGTAAAGAAAAATCATCCCGCCCAACAGCAGGGCTAGTACACCCATTCCAGCCGCGAGCCATTGCATTTGGCGTGTTTTAGTGCGGTTTTCCAAGTCCAACTGCTGAATTTTCGTTTCCTTTTGTTCGGTTGCATACTTGGTACTTATTTCGGCAATCGAACGGGTTTTTTCAACTTCCGACTGCGCTTTGATGGAAGCTAATTGTTTTTCTTTTTGGGCGTTGAGCATGGCCAAATATTCAGCTTGCTCTATTTGGAATCGTTGCTGCGTTTCGGCTATTTTGCGCTGGTTGAGGGCATTAATCACGGCCGCTTCGCGCGCTTGCTGGGTTTGAAATTCGGCTTCAATTTTGGCAATGGCCTTCTTTTTTTCGTTATCTCGTACGCTGTCATTTAATGCTACCGCACTTTGATAATAGGAAAGTGCCTGACCAAAATCGTTTTTCAGCTCGTAGGCTCGTGAAAGAAATTGATGAAAGTCCTTTTGATGTTCTTTTTGTTCGGACTGATTTTTGGATAGCTCGATGCCGTAATTTGCCACTTTGATGGCTTCATCGGGGGCATTGACGGTAAGGTATACCTCGCAAAGCCCCTTCTGAACGTACATTTCCAAATAAATGTCTTTTGCTTTTTTTGCATACTGTGCTATCTCTCTAAAACGGGCCGCCGCCTCATCGGTGCGTTTCAAATGTGCCAGTTTAAGGGCGTAGTTGTACATCCCTGAATAATACGCTTCTTCGTCGTTTTCATGTTTATAAATTTCCAGAGCTTGTTCGTTGAAAACAAGGGCTTTTGCATGGTTTTTTCGTTTTCCTTCCACTGCCGCAAAGCTTTCGAGAACATACGCTAAGAAGTTCTTAGGAAGTTGGGGCGCATGAGCCAAATAATACTGATGTGCTTTTTGGTAATATTTTTCGGCCTGATTAAACTCGTGTTCGTTAAAATAAGCATATCCTACTTTATGAATACTCAGAAAAGCACCTCGGTAGAACATAAAACGGTCAAAAAGCTCGTGTGCTCTTAAATAATGCTCCACCGCATTGGGGGTGTCGTGTTGGTGCAGGTAGAAAAGCCCGTAGTGAGAAATAATATCCGCCTCGCAAAATTTGGAACGTACGGTTTTGTTCATTTTAACCGCTGCCTGAAGATAGGCACTTGCTTTGTCAAACTGACCACTGAAAATAAAGTTTTGAGATAGGTTAGCTAACGAACGGATTTTAAGAGAATCATAGGGGAGGCGTAAAAGACTGTCAGGAACAGCGACATTTTGCGCCGATAATGTTCTCACAAACAGACTTATACAAGCCCAAATCAGCAGACGATTCATAGTGGGATAATATGCAGGGCGGTGAAAAATTTATAATGCCCCGACAAAGGAAGAATGTCTTTGCCGGGGAGACTTATTCAAATCGTTGAGTAGAGATGGTCTACTTCACAAGTTTAGAAATTATGCTTTTTTGTCAATGCTTTTGAGGATGAATGTTGATAATTTATGGGTGAAATATCGGGTTTTGGTATATATGTGAGGGGGAATAATTGTTTATACCCACCCTTTTAGTGCCAAATCTTAGTTTGAAATTCCCATTTGAGATAGAATAAAAGCAAAATTAAATGCTTCTTCTTTCAAATAGTCAAACCGCCCGGTGGCTCCACCGTGCCCTGAATCCATGTTGATTTTCAACAACAAAATATTGTTGTCGGTTTTGAGGTCGCGGAGTTTGGCAACCCACTTGGCGGGTTCATGGAAGCCCACTTGGGAGTCGTTCAGCCCGCCAGTAGCCAAAATAGCGGGATAATTGGCTTTTTTAAGGTTATCGTAAGGAGAATACGTCATCATGTAGTCGTAGTCTTTCTTGACATTGGGGTTCCCCCATTGCTCATATTCTTGCGTAGTAAGGGGCAAACTGCTGTCGAGCATCGTGTTTATGACATCAACAAAGGGAACTTCGGCCACCACTACCCTAAATAAATCGGGGCGTAAATTGGTGACGGCCCCCATCAAAAGACCCCCTGCACTGCCACCGTTGATGGCGAGTTTTGAGGAAGAGGTATATTTTTCCTTGATTAGATGCTCGGCGCAGGCGATAAAATCAGTGAACGTGTTCATTTTCTTCTGCAACTTCCCGTCTTCATACCATTGTTCTCCCAAGTCTGAGCCGCCGCGTATGTGGGCAATAGCGTACACAAAACCCCGATTTACTAGACTGAAAACATTGGCGTTGAAATTTGCGTCGGTTGAATA
>JAIXPV010000455.1 GCA_027486105.1 Runella sp.
GACGAAGCCGCCACTTATAAGTTTACTTTCCGCATCGCCAAACCTTACGGAGATGGCAAACTCCAACTCAGCACCTCAACAGGAGGTATTTTAAGCACGCTTACCCTACCCACTACGGGAGGATGGCAAACCTGGGACACTGTCAGCACTACGGTTGCACTGCCAGTAGGAAAGCAAATTATTCGCATTTACGCCCTTAAGGGCAGTTGGAATTTTAATTGGTTTAACGTAACGAAAGGAGCTAATACCCTAACCCAATCTATCATTAGTTTCGGAGCTTTACCCCAAAAGACGGTCGGTGACGCGCCTTTTAACTTGGTGGCCTCCAGTAACCAAAACCAAACGCCCATTACTTTTACTTCTTCAAACCCAGCAGTTGCTTCGGTATCTAACGCCTCTGGTGTCTGGAAAGCTACCGTAATAGCCGCTGGAACAACCAGCATTACGGCTTCGCAGGCGGGCAACACCAGCTATCTGTCAGCCAGTAATGTTAGTCAAACCCTGACCGTTGTGGCCGCTACTCCACCGCCAACGCCCTATACGGGGGTCAAAATTCCGATTCAAGCTGCCCGCTGGTACCAGCTCAATAATGTTTCCAAAGGTTTGGAAGGTTTGTTTGACAACATAACCAACGTGACCGTGCATACTGGCTACAGCAAAATGTTGGAGAACTATGACGCTTACTATCCACTTTTGGAAGGGGAAAAAATGACCATTGACCGTATCAAATTCTTTGACGGAGAAGGTTCTTTTCCTGACAAACCCATGACACTCTCGATTATTACCAGCGATTGGCGGCGGGTTCCTATTGCAACGTTTACGGGAGAAGTATATAACGGTTGGGTGGGGCCTTATCCAGGCCGTTCTATCACGGGCGATGCGAAATTTAACTTAGACTCGGCCATTACCAATGCGCGTTATTTGGTCATCAACGCTTGGTGGGGTTATCCTACCGAAATAGAATTATACGGTGCTTATACCCCGCCCACAACAACTTCTAACGGACCTTATCGCCAAAAATCCATAAAATTGAAGGAGATGATTGGCGTCAACGCGTTTGAATGGGATTTTGAAGAAGCTTGGGACAACCGTATCAGTGAAACCAAAATGAAGGCCATGAAGACCTTCGGCGGAATACGCCATTATATCGACTGGGAAAAACTGGAGCCTAACGAAGGCGGTTATACCTTCAACCCTACCCACAGCGGCAGCTGGGATTATGACGGCCTCTATACCCGCCTCAAAGCTGAAGGAATGGAGGTATTGGCCTGTATAAAAACCATTCCGCCGTGGATGACAGCCACCTACCCCGAAGGAGAAAGAGACTCGGAGAATGTTCCGCTGCGATACGGCAAAAATTTTTCGGACCCGCTTTCGTACATAGAGCAGGCAAAAGTGGCCTTTCAGTATGCCGCCCGGTACGGAAACAACCCCAACGTAAACCCCGCCTTACTGAGTGTTGATACCCGCCAACGCTGGAACGGCGACGGCATCAACGAAGTCAAAATCGGGCTGAACCTCATCAAATACATTGAGTGCGACAACGAGCGCGACAAGTGGTGGAAAGGCCGCAAAGCCTACCAAACGGGCCGTGAATACGCCGCCAATTTATCTGCTTTTTATGATGGCCATAAAAACACAATGGGGCCTGGCGTGGGCGTAAAAAACGCCGACCCTTCGATTAAAATTGTCATTGCGGGATTGGCGTCTCCCTTTATCGGAGTGGATTACATCAAAGGAATGATCGACTGGTGTAAAGAATTTCGTGGGTACCGCCCCGACGGTAGCGTCAATTTGTGTTGGGACGTGATTAACTACCATTTTTATCCCGACAATGCGTCTTCTACGCAAGACGGCACTGGCACCCGCGGCGTAGCACCAGAAGTATCAACAGCCGGAGTAGTAACCGAAAAATTCATCCAATTGGCCCAAAAAGAAGCACAAGATATGCCCGTCTGGATGAGCGAAACCGGCTACGACGTCAACCAAGGAAGTCCGCTAAAAGCCATTGCAATTGGCAATAAGTCGGTCTTACAGACCCAAGCCGACTGGATATTGAGAAATGCCCTTTTCTACGCCCGAAAAGGCATCGAACGGGTTTATTTTTACCAAACTTACGACGACAATATCAATAACCCTATCCAATTTGGATCTTCTGGACTGCTCAATACCGACCAAACACGCAAGCCAGCGGCGGATTTTCTGTACCAAACCAACCGTCAATTTGGGCAGTATACGTACAAAGAAACCCTCCAAAACGACCCCATCATCGACCGCTATGAGCTCAACGGCAAATCGGCATATGCGCTGGTTATTCCCGACGAAACAGGTCGTACGGGTTCGGCAACGTTAAATTTGGGAAGCGCCACCTCGGCCAAAATCTACACGCCAACCATCGGCCGAGATACCATGAACGTAGAATTGGTCAGTACCACGCAGGGGCAATTGACCATCACCGTGACCGAAACCCCCATTTTTATCGTAGCCTCCGATCAAGGCGTCAGTAGCAACACCGACTCTACATCGACCCCCGTAGCCCGAATTGGCAACAACGCCAACGCCCCCTTTGCACCAAAAGAGTTAATGGCCGAAAACGTTAAACTACACGACATCGTCACCGTCTACCCTAACCCATCTATCGATTACGTACTAGTTTCGTTTGAAAGTACCAGTCGGGAAAAATTGGAGGTACGCATTTTCAACGCCAACTTGGGCATCCTCCACCGAGAAGCAACGTTCACTAAAACGGCACCTTCATTTTCCGAAAGACTGGACGTATCAAATTTATTGCCGGGTGCTTATATCATCGAGGTTCAGCAAGGCAACCAACGCGCCTTCCGTAAAATCGTAAAAACACCCTAATATTCAGTACGTACCCGCAAAAAAACCGCAAAGAAACGCTTTGCGGTTTTTTTGGGGGTAGCTTCTTATCGGATAGTGGCAGCAGGTTTTGAAAAACCTGCTGCACTACCCTAATGGGGGCGGGTAAAACGCAAATCGTAGTTGTATTTGATTTGTCGATACAGCGTCCGTGCTAGGCGTATGAATGGGTTAGTGCTTTGTTGACGCCAGTTATTACGCTGTACCGTGCTGGGTTCATTGTCCGAATTTACTTGGTCAAATAACCCTTTGAAGTCATCATAAAACAGACTAGTACCCTTATTTTGAATGAAGGAGAGGCACATTATATACTCTGCTTTATCCGACTTAATCCCTTCTACGTAACGCCCAAATTTGTTCAAAAATGTACTACGCCGCAGGTGCGGGTGGTCGCTGTAGAAATAAATTTTATCGTATTTGGCCGACCAAGGTTTGTACACCATGCGCGAAAACCCTTCTTTAAACGGCTCCAAATGGGCATATTCATAATAGGCGTAAAAACGCACCATATCTAAAGACGCATCGTCATTGAGAAAACCAAGTGCCGCTTTCAGCTTGGGAACAAAGGCGGGTTTAGGAATAAAATCCTCCTGCACATAGAGCGTATAAGGCGTTGTGACGGCCTCTTGTCCTTTGTTGAGGTTATGGGCCAAGCCTTTGTTTTTAGGCGTCGTAATGAGCCGAAACGGAAAACGTTTACGCATCTCTTCCATGGCCTGTTGATGCTCGGGCTTGCTGGCGTCATCCGAAACCACAATGTCTTCAAATGAACAAGAAATAGCATCAAATGCTTTTAGCAAACGTTCTAGCGAACTGCTGCGATTATAATGCGTAATGAGCAATGTAACGTCAGGAAAATGGTTCTCCGCTTTAGCCATCGGGTCTATCTTTTAGAAAAATACACATTCGCCGCCTTCTCGGCTACTTTTTCAGTAAGCCTCTGACGACCAATACTAGATTTTTTATTTGAATGTAATAAGTTCAACGGTGTTTTTTAACAATCGGAATTTTAGGTAAAACCACCGCAAAGCCATAAAAGCGGGATTGGTGCTTTCGCGCCAACTACTCCGTTGAATGGTACTGGGTTCATCACTGGAGTTTTTTTGGTCAAAAAGAGTGGTAAATTCATTAAAAAACAGGCCTTTGCCCTTCTTTTTTAGCACCGACAAACACATCAAAAACTCGGTTCGGTCTGATTTAATACCTTCAGCATACTTACCAAACTTGTCCAAAAACGTGCTTCGACGCAAATGTGGGTGGTCGCTATAAAAGTAAAATTTGAGGTGGTCGGTGTACCATATCCACGGTTTAAATTCCATCAACGAATAGCCTTTGGCGTGGGGTTTGAGGTATGGATAGGCAAAATAGGCGTAAAAACGAACAATATCCAGTTGGTTATCTAGCTCCATAAACGCCAACGCATCTTTGAAATGCGTCACGAAGGCAGGTTTTGGCACAAAATCTTCCTGAACATACAGTGTGTAGGGTGACTTTACGGCCGCCTGTCCTTTATTGATGTTGTTGCCCAACCCTTTGTTTTGGGGTGTCGAAACCAACGTAATTCCGTATTTTTCTTTCATTGCC
>JAIXPV010000626.1 GCA_027486105.1 Runella sp.
AAAGTGATTGCGTACGACCCCGCAGGAATGGAAAATGTGCGCAAATACGTATTGGGTAACAAAATCACGTACGCCCATACGCCCTACGCTGCTTTGGACGAGGCCGATGCGTTGATGATATTTACGGAATGGCCGCAGTTCCGTACGCCAGAATTTGAGAAAATGGCGTTGCTGATGAAGAGTAAAGTAATTTTTGACGGTCGTAACGTGTACGAACTCGACCAAATGAAAGAACTTGGATTTACGTATTATTCCATTGGAAGAGAAACAGTAAAAGCATAACAATACATGAAAAGAGTTTTAATCACCGGCGCAGCAGGATTTCTGGGGTCTCACCTTTCCGACCGTTTTATTAAGGAAGGCTATTATGTCATCGGGATGGATAATCTCGTCACGGGCGATTTGCGTAATATCGAGCATTTACGTTCAAATCCTCATTTTGAATTCATTCATCATGATGTTTCTAAGCACATTGTGATCGATGGTGACCTAGATTACATTCTCAATTTTGCCTCTCCGGCAAGCCCGATTGATTATCTAAAAATTCCGATTCAGACCCTCAAAGTAGGCTCGTTGGGTACGCATAATTGCCTTGGTCTGGCCAAAGCAAAAGGTGCCCGTATTTTGGTAGCATCTACTTCAGAAGTGTACGGTGACCCGTTGGTTCACCCCCAAAACGAAGAATATTGGGGACACGTGAATCCCGTCGGATTGCGCGGTTGCTACGATGAAGCGAAGCGTTTTCAGGAAGCAATAACGATGGCCTACCACCGCCACCACGGTGTAGAAACGCGTATTGTGCGGATTTTTAACACCTACGGCCCCCGTATGCGCCTAAACGACGGGCGGGTATTGCCTGCGTTCATCGGTCAGGCTTTGCGTGGGGAAGATTTAACGGTTTTTGGTGATGGTTCGCAAACGCGCTCTTTCTGTTACGTCGACGATTTGGTGGAAGGGATTTATCGTTTGCTCTTGAGCGACCACCCCATGCCAGTCAATGTAGGCAATCCAGCCGAGATTACCATCGGGCAGTTTGCCGAAGAAATCATCAAATTGACGGGAACTTCGCAGAAAGTGATCTATAAGCCGCTTCCGCAAGATGATCCAAAACAACGTCAGCCAGATATTACGTTGGCAAGAAAAGTGTTGGGTTGGGAGCCGAAAGTATCCCGCGAAGAAGGTCTAAGAATTACGTATGATTACTTCAGGAATTTACCAGCAGAACGTCTTTACGAAGAGTCAAATCACCGTCAGTTCTAAGAATTCACTCCTGAAAGTATACTCACGCAAAGCCGCGAAGATGCAGAGAAAAACTTCGCGACTTTGCGTGATTTTTTGTCAAAATGCCAAATAAGGCGCTATCTTATTGACAAGTTTCTCGTCCAAAATCTTGATATTCAATAAATCTTGCGGTGTTTTGTAGGCTCCATGCTGCTCTCGATACCGTACGATGATTTCAGATTGGCGTCTGGAAAGATAGGGATGCCGGTCCAATTCTTCTGGAGAAACGGTATTAATGCTGATTTTTTGTACGGAACTACGTACTTGTGCAAAACGATTTAACTCACTCAGTGCCAGTGAATCCAGTCCGAAAACTTCCGCGTACTGCGTCGTAGAGGCAAAGCCACCCAAGCCATCCCGAAATTTTATAATTCTAGCGGCTAGTTTGCTTCCAATTCCTTTCAAACGGATCAACTGACTCGTGTCGGCGGTATTGATGTCGAAAGTCGTCAATGCAGGCTTTGTATACGTAGGTTTAGGAGCTGTAGGGGTAGTGGTTGGCTCAGAAACGGTTGGGTTTGTAGTTGTGGTAAGCAGTTTTTTTGCGGGAATGTTGATGTAAGGTTCGAGACGTTCGTACAAGGCAGGAGCCAAGCCGTAAATTCTCTGTAAATCTTCTTTCTTGCGAAATTGTCCGCCTTTGGCGCGGTATTTTATAATCCGTTCGGCAATGAATTTTGGCATTCCCAGCTCTTGAAATTGCGTAGCAGAAGCCGTATTGGGGTCAAAATAAAACAATGAAAGCGGCCGTTCTGGATTTTCTTCTATTTCTTTTGTGAGATAGTCAGCCCGATTTGATTTTGTATAATAGGGCTTTTTGGGTTGTATCTTTTCTAAAATCGCGAGCAAACTATCGGCTTTTCGGCTATCAGTTTCGGGAATAACGCTCGATTCTTCGGACGTAAAACGATCGTAGGTCAATGGCCCAAACCAGCACAAAACCATCACCACCGCAACCACCAAAAAGCCCCTCGCCTGACTGCGCGAAAGGCCAAATTCATCACGAATTAAGGAGAGAAGGCGTTTTAACATGGAGAATTAGAAGCTTGTCTAGCGGCTTTTTGACTTACTTTGCATCTTTGCGTCACAAATTCCCTAATTTTGCGCGCTTATATCATCTTGAACAATAGATAACAAACGAATAACGTACCCATGAGTCAAGCACCGGCTACTTCTTTACAGGACATTGTGGCGCACGCCAAAGAATACGGATTTGTATTTCCTTCTTCCGAGATTTACGACGGTCTACAGGCGGTTTATGACTACGGTCAAAACGGCGTAGAACTGAAAAATAACCTCAAAAATATCTGGTGGAAAGCCATGACGCAGCTCAACGACAACCGCAGCGGCGGACCGATCGTGGGCATCGACGCGGCGATTTTTATGCACCCGCTTACTTGGAAAGCCTCTGGGCACGTGGATGGCTTCAACGACCCGATGATCGACAATAAAGATTCCAAAAAACGTTATCGTGCTGACCAATTGCTAGAAGGGAAAGCGGAGCAATACGTGGCCGACGGGCAACCTGAAAAAGCGCAGGCGCTTTTGAATGAAATGGGTCGTTTGTTGGGCGATAATGACCTCGACGCCGTTCGTGAACTCATCATTGCCGAAGGCATCAAATGCCCGATTTCGGGTACTACCAACTGGACCGAAGTGCGTCAGTTCAACCTAATGTTCAGCACGCAGGTAGGCTCGGTGGCTGAGGATTCAAATTTAATCTATTTGCGTCCTGAAACGGCGCAGGGGATTTTTGTAAACTTCTTGAACGTACAAAAATCGGGTCGGATGAAGATTCCGTTTGGCATTGCCCAAATTGGTAAAGCTTTTCGGAATGAGATTGTTGCGCGACAGTTCACGTTTCGGATGCGGGAGTTTGAACAAATGGAAATGCAGTTTTTTGTGCGCCCTGGTACGGAAATGGAATGGTACGAAAAATGGCGCGATACCCGTTTGAAATTTCACCAAGCCGTGGGACTTCCTGCCGAAAAATTGAAATTCCACATTCACGAAAAACTCGCTCACTACGCCAACGCCGCAGTGGATATTGAGTATCAGTTTCCGTTTGGTTTCCGCGAGATTGAAGGGATTCACTCACGCACGGATTTTGACTTAAAAAATCACCAAGAACTGTCCAAAAAGAAACAACAATATTTTGATAACGACCTCGACGAAAACGGCAAGCCTTTCGGCAACTACATTCCGTACGTGGTCGAAACGTCGGTAGGAGCTGACCGTCTGTTTTTGGCCGTGCTCTGCAATGCCTTTACCAAAGAAACGGTAGGAGAGGGCGATGCCCAAAAAGAGCGTACAGTGTTGAAACTGCACCCTGCGCTGGCTCCTTTCAAAGCGGCGATTTTCCCGTTGGTCAAAAAAGACGGGTTGCCCGAAAAAGCGGAAGAAATCGTGAAAGCACTTCGGGGCGAGTTCCGCGTGTTTTACGAAGAGCGGGATGCCATCGGTAAGCGCTACACACGTCAAGATCTTATCGGTACGCCGTTCTGTATTGCGGTCGATTATCAGACTTTAGAAGACGATACCGTTACCATCCGCCACCGCGACAGCATGGAGCAAGAGCGTGTACACATCAGCGAGCTGAAAGCTAAGATTGGCTACGCGGTGTCGGAGCAGCGGATATTGGAGTTGATTTAGGTCTTTTTGTCAACCACTATTTTTCAACCACAGAGAGACGGAGAAGCACAGAGGATTGATTTTCTCTCTGTGTTGCTCCCATTCTCTGTGGTTGTTCTATTTTTTAACCCCAGAGGGACGGAGAAGCACAGGGGATTGATTTTTCTCTCTGTGTTGCTCCCATTCTCTGTGGTTGTTCTATTTTTCAACCACAGAGAAACGGAGAAGCACAGAGGGTTGATTTTTTCTCTGTGTTCCTCCTTTACTCGGTGGTTATTTATTTTACGTCATATTCTGTATTTTTGTGCCGTAAACTTCAGGTAAATGACGGCACTACCCAAAAAATACACCCCCGAAGAATACCTGGAATTGGAGGAGAAAGCTCCGTATAAAAGCGAATACTTCAATGGCCAGATTTACCCAATGGGCGATTTTGAAGGAGATACCCCCGAAGCCATGGCGGGGGCCAAACCGGCACATAATGCCATAAGAGAGAATCTTTCAGGAGAACTGCATGCTTATTTTAAGAAAAGAAAAGGTTGCCGTTCGTTTTCAAGCAATCAGCGGGTATTTATTCCTTCCAATGGACTGTATACGTATCCTGATTTGGTGGTAGTTTGTGGAAAACCCGAGTTTTCAGACGTCCAAACCAACAGCTTGACCAACCCCGTATTGATTGTAGAGGTGCTGTCACAAAGTACCGCCAATTACGACCGAGGCGAAAAATTTGAACTTTTCCGTGATATTCCCACGTTTAGAGAATATCTTTTGATTGATTCTCGTCGGGTGTGGGCAGAATTGTGGCGAAAAAGCAACGAGGGAATCTGGTCATTGGTGTTTGAAGGAAAATCATTGGAATCATTACTCTTTTTAGAAACTATCGGGATGGAACTGCCGCTGTCAGATTTGTACGTCAACACGGAAGATTTGCCCGAAACAGTTTTTGAAATAAGATAAACAATCATTAATAAAGCATGAAAAAGGACTGAAAGATACCCCAAAAGCGTCTTTCGGTCCTTTCTTTTTTTATTCTCCACCGTTATTTTCGTTATGTACAATCTTCAGTTTTGGCTTCTTTGTATTAGTAACTTTCTATTTTCGGCGAGTTTTCAGATGATGATTCCCGAATTGCCCGATTACCTGACTGCCATGGGCGGTAAGGAACACATCGGACTCATCATTGCGCTTTTTACGCTCACTGCTGGTCTTTCGCGGCCTTTTAGTGGCAAACTCACCGACACCGTCGGGCGCGTGCCAGTGATGGCCTTTGGGTCGTTGGTGTGTTGCGTGTGTAGTTTGTTTTATCCCTTTGTGCACGTAGTTTGGGGTTTTCTGCTTTTGCGGTTTTTGCACGGTTTTTCAACGGGAACCAAACCGACGGCGACGGCGGCCTACGTGGCCGACATTATTCCCGAAAATCGCCGGGGCGAAGCGGCTGGGATGTTAGGAATTTTTACGGCCACGGGAATGTCAATCGGGCCGTCTATTGGTAGTTATCTGACGTTGTGGTTTGGTATCAATCCTATGTTTTACATAGCGTCGGCGTTTGCGCTGATTTCAATTCTGATATTGGTCAACATGAAAGAAACGCTTGTTGAGAAACAGCCATTTAGTTTGAAACTGTTTAAAATTTCTCGTCGCGATATTTTCGAACCGAGGGTATTGAGCGTATTTATCGTGATGTTTTGTGTATCGTTTTCGTCGGGGGTTATTTTAACTCTTGTGCCCGATATGAGCAAAACCTTGGGCGTAGCCAACAAAGGACTGTTTTTTACCGTCTATACGGTGGCATCTTTATTGATTCGGGTGTTTGCGAGCAAGTCGTCCGACATTCATGGGCGTGTGCCAGTCTTGATTATCTCTACTGTGATTTTAGCGATTGGAATGACCATTTTGGGTTTGACTCAATCGCCTTTGGGTTTTTGGGCTGCCGCAATTCTGTTCGGATTTTCTTGGGGGCTGAACACGCCAACGCTGACGGCTTGGGCTATTGATTTGAGTCATCCTGATTATCGAGGTCGGGCCCTTGCTACGATGTACATTGCCTTGGAGGCGGGTATTGGCGTAGGGGCCTGGTGGTCAGGCTGGTGGTATGAAGGAGATGTGCATAACATGCCCTTTGCTTTTTTCATTTCGGCGGTTTTGGCGGTGGTCTCATTGGGATATTTACTTTGGTGGAGACGAACGAAACAGGTGCTAGCCTGACAAAAATTAAAAACTAATGACTTCTCTCAGTACAACGCGTTGGTTTGTGTCGTAATTTTGACAATCCAACGACCTTCTCGTATGATAGTGACGTTGTAACTAACACCAATGCAAGAACTTCGCACCCTGATTGGAAAGGAAATTACGCTAGAATGGCGGCAACGCTATGCCCTCAACGGCATGTTGTTGTACATTGTAAGTACTGTTTTTGTCTGCTATTTGAGCTTTCGGCTCAAATCTAATCAACTCAATCCGCTCACGTGGAATACCCTTTTCTGGATTATTGTGCTTTTTACGGCGGTGAGTGCTATTTCCAAAAGCTTTACGCAGGAGCGCGCGGGCCGATTGCTGTACTACTACACGCTGGCGAGCCCACGGGGCATTATTCTTTCCAAAATCCTCTACAACTCTGGGCTCATGATTGTTTTATCGTTGGCGGGTTTTGGATTTTATGCGTTTGTAATGGGAAATCCAGTAGGAGATATACCAATGTATCTGCTTACCATTGTATTGGCAAGTATTGGGTTTGCATCTACGCTCACGATGGTAGCGGGTATTGCGTCGAAGGCTGAAAACAACGCCGCGCTGATGTCCATTCTGAGTTTCCCCGCCATTATTCCAATGCTTTTGATGGTGATGAAATTAGCGAAAAATGCCCTAGATGGCTTAGATCGGAGTGTAAGCGGTGAAGAAATCGTGGTATTGTTGGCGTTGGATGCGATTGTAATCAGTTTGTCATTAATTTTGTTCCCGTATTTGTGGAAAAGTTAAAGCGCCTATCCCCCCAACGGGGAATTAAACTGAATAAAAGATTTTATGAAAAATAATTGGTGGAAAGTACTGGCCGTTGTTTTGTTGACGTACGGATTGTATTTTGGATTGATGGGCGAGGTACCTCGTCGAAATATTTTGAACGAAAGTATTCGAAATGTGTACTTCCACGTGTCGCTTTGGTTTGCTACGACGCTGTTTTTGCTTACCTCGGCGATTTATTCCATTCGTTACCTGCGTTCCAACAATTTGGCCCACGATATCAAGGCCGTAGAATTTACCAACGTCGCGTTGCTTTTTGGGGCACTTGGCTGCGCTACAGGCCCACTTTGGGCGCGTGTAACTTGGG
>JAIXPV010000479.1 GCA_027486105.1 Runella sp.
AACTCCTATAATTTTGATAGACCACATTCGTCACTGGGATATTTAACCCCTCAACAGTTTATTGACAAAAATCATAATCTCTACTTCAATTTGGTCGCAGCTTAGGGGAGCAGGACAGGTGAAGGATTTGATAATGATTTTATCACCAGCGCTAAGAGTGCGATTTTCTGCTCGAATACTCATTTTTGCCAGATACTGATTTAACGTACTTTCGGTGTTCGTACGAAATAGCCTGGAGAGTGGGTCATTAAGGACAAATAAACTAAGGCACATACCCAAAAGAGTAATGGCGGTTATAATGCCCAAACGCAACACAGTTTTTTTCATAAGTCCCTTTTTGGGGGATTAAACGGTGTTTTAGGGCGTTTATTGCAGGGTTCCGGTGTATAATAAATGCTGAAAATTATGCTTAAAGAAGGTTGAAGTGGAAATTTTTAATAGGTGGCAATCATTGTACTCTCTATTTGTGAAAATACTACCGTGTGCCTCAACAACCAGCCTATTTGTACCTCTGCAATGCCTGTTCCAACTTTGTAATAATTTTTTGTCTCAGATCGAAAGGTTCTAAAACTTCTACATCAGATCCAAATCCGAGGATTTTTGTTAATAGTTCTTTATTCCATGCGACTTCTAGTATTAGGATTGTTTTGCCGTCATTAGGGTCTATTTCAGACCTCTGCGAATGATGTATTTTTTTCGTTATGGCATATTGTAGACGTATAGCACTATGAAATTTTAACTTCACAGTTATAAGTTTTCCGGTATTAGTTATTCCAATTATATTCTTGAAATGCTCTCGTAGGTCTATTTCCTTTGGGCAAGTAAAAGATTCAGTCGTTTCGGCAGGAGGCAACTGAAAACGGTCAATAGGGAAGGTTTGAATAATAATTGTTTCATCCTTATTTTGGGCCCACCCCACTAAGTACCAGCGATTATTAAATTCTCGTAACTGTAATGGAAAGGCTACTATCCATGTTGCGGTGGACATTTCAAACCCTTTGTATAAAAACTTTATAAAGACTTTACGGTGAATCAATTGATAAAGTTTGTCCAAATATTCCCGACCAGCTAATTCGGCCTCTTCGTACTCAATCAGTGAATTTGGATTTCCTTTCACTATTCCTACCTGACGTTCCAACGCCAATAAAATTCTTTCTAATCCCCTCAACTCTTTTGTATGTTGTAATTGTCGAATTACGGCCAAAAGTTCATTGAGTGTACCCAATTCAGTATCATCTAGGCCTGCCAGAATAGAGTAGGGCTTTTCGGGGTTGTATTTGTATCCATAATAACGACTCGACAAAATCTCGCTTTGAGATGTTTTCGCATAAAGGCAATATAATCCACAATTGTTCTTTTGTCGGTCTTACAAATGGTCGCTAATTCCTCTCCGCTATAAGCGTTGCCCGTACGGAGGTATTTATGAATTGAGAGAATCGCTTTGAGTTTCGTATCTGCGCTTTGTTTTTGCCCCATTTTAGTAACATTATTTTCAAAAGAAACAAAGATGTATGTGAGGTTTTTATACCTTAAATTAACCTCACATTTTTGCAACCTCCTAACCAACCAAAGGCCTTGCATCATTATGACAACAACACCTACCGCCGCCACTATTTTCGATTTATTTCCGTTCGAAGCAACTCGTCAACAAGCCGAAGCTTTGTATCGTTTAGAAGACTTTGTATCAACGGATTGCACTGCTGACGCATCCATTCTGAGGGGAGCGGCTGGGGCGGGTAAAACGTCATTGGTGAAGGCGGTGGTTGATTTTCTAAATCAACAGGAGATTGGTTTTTGTCTTACTGCCCCTACTGGACGTGCGGCGAAGGTTTTGGGGTATAAAACGCAGGTTATGGCACACACTCTACACCATGCATTGTATGTACCCATCCCACAAAATGGGGATAGTGAGCGTGTAATTATGCGATTGCGTGATATTGAACCAACACCTCATTGTGTATTCATCGTTGATGAAGCATCCATGCTGAGTGATGAAAACGATCATGAAGGGATGTTTTGTACACCTAATTCTCTCCTTCACGACTTGATACGGTACGTTAAAGCCTGTAATGTCCACAATAAAATCATCTTTATTGGGGATATTTACCAACTCAAGCCTATTTATGGTGAATCGGTGGCGCTGGAGGCGGCTTACTTGCGTCAAACGTACCGAATGGGTGTGCAGGAAATCGAACTAAATGAAGTGAAACGTCAGGCAGAAGGTTCATCAGTGCTTAATCTTGCCACTGACATCAGTGAGCGTTGCCGTCTTGGGAAAGCTGTAGGTAAATTACCGATTTTTGAACTTTGGAATGTAACAGCAGCTTTGACATATTACGTTAAGCAATACGCCCCAAATCAGCTTGATCGTATTGTCATGATTGCAAACAGCCACCGCAATGTCAATTGGCTTAACACGATAATCCGGGACCGTTTAGGATTGACGGGAATATTAGCCGTAGGCGACTTGGTGATGATTAACGAAAACGTAAAAGTGGGAGACCATACACTAGTCAATGGAGGTACCGCACTTGTGACGCAAATTGGTGAAACTAAAAAGGTGGCTGACCTCTATTTCATGAAAGTGACACTACAGCTAAGTGATTTTCAGGGGCAGGCTTACAACATAAGGCATTGGGCCAGGCTTGATGCTTTGCAGTCGGAGCGTGGTTTGATTGATGGTGAGCTTCTCCGCTCTCTTGTAGCAGATCGTATGAAGCATAATTCTGTTTTTCGCCAAGACCCATACCCGTGGAACGATGAGTTTGTAGGAGCACTGCGTTTACGCTACGGCTACGCGCTTACCTGCCACAAAACCCAGGGAGGTGAGTGGGATGAAGTGATTATGCACCCTTGGTTTATGGCTAACGATCACCGTTATGTTTATACTGCTATTACAAGGGCACGAAAGAGAGTGTTGACGTGGGTAAAAACTTACAAAAATTAGTATTTATTGACAGAATGGCCAATGAATAAAAATCGTCAAAATTGTTTCTAGTAGTCTCTGTCCTGCTCCCCTAAGCTGCGACC
>JAIXPV010000319.1 GCA_027486105.1 Runella sp.
CGGATGGCGAGCGGCGGGGTATTCAACCGCCATTGTGGCCCAATAACCATCACTTAGCTACGTAATTGCTCTGCTCAATCATGGAAAGCAATTTGGACTTCCCTGCCAAAAAGGCTTTATCGTATTCAGTGGTGGGGATGGTTTTGTCCAAAATTTCGTAGTTCTCATAATTCTGAAACACAATCCCGCCAACGGTGTCGCGCTTGACGGCTTTACGAAAACGCGGGCCACCGTTGGCGTACGAAAGGTAATCGAGCGTATTAGTGGATTGATTTATCCAATAACAAAACTCATCTTCGTGGTCTTTGCCGCCACCTTCCTGCTCAAAAGTAACCCTAACTTTGTGGTATTTTTGATTATCAATGCTTATTTCACCTATGTATTTTAGAATAACGGCAGGCTCAGAGAGCTTATAGGGAAGCAACACAAAATAAGCAATTGCGTTGGTGCCTTCGCGGTATTTATCTTGGTCTTTTGGGGAGAGCACCTGAATGGTATCGTTGCGCTTTCTGACAAAACTTTCGTTGGTCAAAATGTCATGGTATACGTTGTTGAGGGAGTCGGTGGTGGTGCGCTCGTAAGTAAATTGAGTGCCCGTTTGTTTTAAGTGAACCTTAAATTTTCGAAAGTCAAACGACACATCAAAATCTTGGTAATTTTTACCACCGTGGGCTTCAATGCATTTGTCAACTATCTCTTTGGCCTTTTTATCAACGGGTCTTTCCTCAGAATTACTACTTTTATCAGCGTTGTTACAAGCAAGACAAAAACCTAAGAAGAAGAGAGAACAAACAAACCTTAACATAGAGACCAAGATTTAGGTAAAACAATTAAACCAACGAATTGCCATTTTTGTTGCTAAACTACGTTATTTTCAGGTTCATCTGCTCCAAATAGCTTTATTTTCTGTCCCCCTCTGGTCTGTCCTTTTTTGCTACTACCTTTACCCTCTAAACCTCAACCTTTATGTCATTTCTTATCTACGGCGCAAGCGGATTTACCGGCACACTCATCGTCGAGTTGGCGGTAAAGCAAGGCCAAAAACCCGTTATTGCGGGACGAAGTGAAGCCAAAATCAAATTCTTAGCCGAAAAATATGGGCTTGAATACCTGATTTTTGACCTGAGTAATCACGATAATATCGTCAAAAAACTCGAAAAATTTCCGTTGGTTCTGAATTGCGCTGGCCCCTTTACCCGAACCGCCCAACCCTTAGTAGAAGCTTGTTTGGGCGCCAAGACGCATTATTTAGACATTACGGGCGAAATTGAGGTGTTTGAAAAAATCAAATCATACCACGCGCAAGCCCTTAAAAGTAAAATCATACTCATGCCAGGCGTAGGCTTTGACGTGGTTCCGACGGACTGCCTAGCCAAGCTACTCCACACAAAACTCCCCGATGCCACACACCTTGAATTGGCCTTTACCAACGTCGGTGGCAGCGTGTCGCACGGCACCGTGACCACCATGCTCGAAAACCTCGGCAATGCTGGCGCAGCCCGAGAAAACGGGGTTATTGCACCCAAGCCAATGGGTGATAAAGGAAAAATAATTGATTTCGGCAAATTTAAACACTTCGCCATGACGATTCCGTGGGGAGATGTCTCCACCGCGCATCATACCACGGGCATTCCCAACATCGAAACCTACGTGGGTGTACCCAAGTTGGCGTATTGGTTTATGAAGCTACAATTTTTGTTCAACCCTTTTTTACGCAGCCGTTTTATCAAAAAACAATTGCAAAACTACGTCGACAAAAAAATAACGGGACCGACCGAGCATCAATCTCAAAAAGGACAATCGCTTATTTGGGGCAAGGCAACAAACGCAGAAGGTACAACTGCCGAAGCACGCTTATTCACCCCCGAAGGCTACAAATTGACCGCCGAAGCCTCGTTGATTATCACCCAAAAAATATTGGATTTAAAAACCGTATCAGGCTACCAAACTCCAGCGGGATTGTTTGGTTATGAATTGATTACGGAAGTAAAGGGAGTATATTTCGAGAAAGAATCGCAGTGATTCTCTCTCGAAAATCCCTACCGAATCGGGTCAAAAAGTGACCCGCTCACGCCTGTTTCGGTCAATGAGGTTCCAGTTCTAAGATCTTGTATGGGAAGTTTCAACGGTCCAAGTTGATGAAAACTGGGCAACATTACCCCAGAAGGCTGTTTGCTCCACCCCTCCCACGTGGCCATTACTCCTCCAATGGGTAAGACTTTTACCCACATTTTGTAGGACAAAGGTAATCCGTTGGTGTCGAGCTTCCAGAGGTAGGCATCGCCCGGTGTAACTCCGCCGCTGGCATAACTGACCAACAAATCGTTGGTGCCTTCTTGATTGGGCACCAAACTACGGGTTGTTCCTTCGTCAAACACTTTGAAAGGAGCAATCAACCAAAACGAATCGTTACAAAAATACGCCCATGCTTTTCCGCGAACCACATCCAAATCTGGCCCTTTTACTTCTTCATTTCCTTTGAATGCCCTCCCCTTTTCCCAAGTTTGGAGGTTCAATAAAACCCGATAGTCGCCCCAATTGACAAAAACGAAGTTGTTGTTTTTATCCCAAACGTACGTATGACCGCCGCCGTATTTCCAGGTGATGATATGGGTACTGTCCCAAGCCGCTTTGTTGACGGCTATCAACATTTTTTTTGCTAAACTATCGGCCTGAGCGCTTGGGGGTGCCACTGGTCTTTTTTCGTTCAAGAACACAAAAGCCGTTAACCCAATCAAGGCCACTAACCCTACGACAATCCCCAATCCTTTTGCAATTTTTTTCATTCGTAAGTGTAGTTTATAAAGTAAAAAAGCCTGCTAAAACCTTTATTTCTTCTCGCGCAACGGCTTCAATAAATACTCCAATCCATTCAATTTGATTTCATACATGGTTGCCAACAACGCTCCTAACTTCCCCGCTGGAAAGCCTTCTTTGTGAAACCATACCAGGTACGGCTCGGGCAAATCGCAGAGGAGTACTCCTTTGTATTTGCCAAAAGGCATTTGAAAAGTTACTAATTCCTGTAAAAAATTGGGATTAAAATCGCTCATATAGCTATATATTAATAAATTACATAGAGAACCACAGAGTGAATTATTTCTCTGCGGTTCTCTACGTTACTTTTTATCTCCTGGGTGGTAAGTCCGTTCGGCATTTTTCAGAACATCCTCTTTGTAGAACAATACATCTTTAAATTTCCCCTGTGCGTACATCGACCCTTGGTCAAAAAAGTGCTTAGAGGCTGGGTCACCGCTTTCGCCACCCGCCAACAGCGACTTAGCGGTGATACGAGGACCAAATTCTACGGCGCAAATAAAACTGTTGCCGCTCACGCCATAGCGCTTGTTGGTACCTGGGTACGGGCGGCTGTTATACGACGGCAGCATCCCCCACAACGCCGACGCATATTTGACAGAATAACTGGGCTGGTTGTCATCGTATTTGGATTGCACATCGCCCGTCAAACGCTGAAAACGGTTGATTTCCCCCCACGGCATTTGCCATTTTCCAAACTTGGTTTTAAGGTCATTCAAGGCTACTACCAACGGTGCCGTCAATTGACTGAGCGTAGCCTCAGCAGCGAAGCGCTTGGTATTTGTCACTTGGTCGGCTTCGCCTTCGTTGATGTAAAGGCGGGTAATGGTCGGCGTGAGTTTTTGGGCCCATTCGATGGCCACCGTAGTCGCTACCGAATTCTCAGCCGTGTGATAATCCCAATTTTTCAACAACGTAATAGCCTCATTCAATTGCGAATACAACGAATCGGTTGGCTTTACATTTTTCTCAAACGAACTCACCAACGCGGGCACCAGCACTTCAAACGCCGAAAGATACGTGTCATAACCCGACGCAATCACCTTGTCGAGGGTATAGCCTGTTCCTTGACTCAACACCCGAACGGCATTTACCCCCCTGAAATTCTCGCCATCGGGTGCCATGTAGGGCGGAAAATTTTCTTTCTTTGGGCTGTTTGCACCCGCCGCCGTAAAAGGCGTTGAATTGCAGTTTTGTAGCCACCCATTTACGGGATTGTACAAATGAACAGACTCTTCAACGGGATGCAGTCCTTTCCATTCGGTTGCAGACGTGGTGCCATCCATTACTTTCGACCAGTTAAGATTTTTGTCGCGGATAGGCACATAATTTCCATGCCAATAGGCAATATTTCCTTTGTAGTCAGCAAAAACAGTACTGTTGGAAGTATTGGCTTTGAGGTCCATTATTTTTTTATAGTCTTCAAATCCTTTGGCTTTGGTACGTTTCCAGCTCTGAATCAGGCTCGTCATGGAGCGATTGTACGACCGCAGACTTACCCATTTGCCGTCGCGCTTGGCCATAATCGGGCCGTGATGTGTATAATAAGCGGTAAATGTTTTACTTTTCAGAACATCACCGTCTAGGTACTTAATAGTAATTTTCTTTTCCGTAACAGGCTTAAGTTTTTGGTCGTACTCGTAGAAAAATTTATCGCCTTTTTTGGTCACTTTTTCGGCATACATATCCGCCACATCGACGTTGCATGAAGTATGCATCCAGCCGCAATATTTATTAAAACCTTGATAAACAAAGAATTGCCCCCAAGTTACGGCCCCGTATGCATGAAGTCCTTCTTCGCTCACGACTTGCACTTCTGGTCGAAAATAAAACGTAACGTGGGGATTAATGTACAAAATGGCGTTGCCCGAGGCCGTTTTAGAAGGCGCAAATGCGAACCCATTGGAGCCTGTTTGGTATTCTGGGTCTTTGGGTTCGGCCAAAGCAGCCGTGGCCTCTCCCGAATAAAAATTCTTCAACTCTGGCACTGTCAACTCCGCTGTGCTGATGGCCCCAATGCTGCCATCGGTCCACAATAGTTGATACCAAGGTTGAAATTTGGTTAGCAATGCTGGTTTTACCTGTGGATTTTTGAGTAAATAGTAGTTAATACCATCGGCATAGGCATTCAGCAGTTTTTTCATCCACGGCTCTGCTTTGTTGTAATCAGCAATGGCTTCCGTGGTATCAATCAACAACTTAATTTGCAAATCGTTGTACAACGCAGACTCCCCTTTCAGTTCGGCCATTCGACCCAATTTCTCAATATAATTCAATTCGACGCGTTTAAAATCATCCTCGCATTGGGCGTACAACAATCCAAAAACCGCATCGGCATCCGACTTGCCATAAATGTGTGGAATGCCCCAATTGTCGCGAATGATGGTGACGCGGTTTGCCTGTTGTTGATAGCGGGCGATTTCGGCGGGCGTAAATTTTTGTGCAAATACCGATAACGGTAATAAAAATAGGAGGGTAAGGTGCTTCATAAGGGTTTTAGAGTAGTTTGATGATGAAAATCAGTCGGGGCTATCCACGTTTATTTTGTAGATTTAGCAAACTTATCAATAACTCTTGCAAGCTCAAAAGAAATTAGGGCTGGTTTTTTATTATGACAGTCAATCCTTATCCATTTCAAGGCCTTTCGGATGCTGAAGTCGAAGCCTCTTTAGACAAAAGCGGAAACAATGCTCTCCAAAAAGGAGACAACGATGTTTGGTGGCAAGCGCTCAAAGAAGCTACTACCGAGCCGATGTTTCTGCTCTTGGTGGCGTGTACTGTTATTTATTTTTCGTTGGGAGAATTGTCGGAAGGCTTTTTTATGTTGGGGGCCATTTTACTGGTCTCAGCCATCTCTTTTTATCAGGCCTCCCGCAGTAAAAAAGCGTTGGAAGCCCTAAAAGCATACACACAGTCGGCCGCAATGGTGATTAGAAACAATCAACTAGTCGAAATTCCCGTCGATGAGTTGGTCATCGGCGATACCGTCGTAGCCTCCGAAGGAGAACTCATCCCTGCTGACGGGAAACTGCGCCAAATCAACGATTTTTCCGTCAATGAATCGCTGCTAACAGGTGAAGCCTTTGCCATTCAAAAAGAGCTTAATTCCGACGACAACGGGCAGGTTTATCGGGGTTCGTTGGTACAATCGGGACAGTGTGTTTTTGAAGTAACGGCTGTGGGGAAACAATCAAAATTGGGACAAATCGGCCAATCGCTCAGCGAGATTCAATCCGAAAAAACACCTTTGCAAATACAGATTGAAAATTTTGTCAAAAAAATGGCCGCGGTTGGTGTGGTGGTTTTCTTGGTTATCTGGGGGATTAATTATTTCCAATCAGGCGATATATTAGAAAGTTTACTCAAAGGGTTGACCATCGCGATGTCGGTACTACCCGAAGAAATCCCCGTGGCATTTGCTTCATTTATGGCCTTGGGTGCTTGGCGATTGATGCAGCAGGGCGTGATTGTCAAACAAACCCAAACCGTGGAAGCGCTGGGTTCGGCCACGGTGTTGTGTACCGATAAAACGGGCACCATTACCGAAAACAAAATGGAATTGCATCAAATATATGTGATGCAAACCAATCAAATTGCTCAAAGTGGACATTGGGATTCGCCCCCCGCGCAAGAGCTCATCACCACTGCTATGTGGGCCAGCGAACCCGCCCCCTTTGACCCTATGGAAAAGGCTCTGCATCAGGCATACGCATCCATCTCCGCCACCGACGAGCGCCCGCAGTATAAGTTTATTCATGAATATCCGTTGTCGGGCAAGCCCCTAATGATGACGCATCTCTTTGAAAATGAGGTAGGAAAACGCATTATTGCCTGCAAAGGAGCACCCGAGGCCATCATTCAACATTCGTCTGTATCGGAAGAAGAAAAAAAACTTGTCTTCCAACAAGTCGCCGACTTTGCAGCGGAGGGATACCGGGTGTTGGGCGTCGGAACGACCGAGTTTGCTGGAAATGACTTTCCCCCAAACCAACAGGATTTTGAGTTTCGTTTTTTGGGATTAGTAGGATTTTATGACCCACCCAAACGTAACATTTCCAAAGTTTTCAAGCAATTTTATGACGCTGGCATCCAAGTCAAAATCATCACGGGTGACAATTCCCTCACGA
>JAIXPV010000289.1 GCA_027486105.1 Runella sp.
TACTGCTTTTAGAACCAGCGAAGGCGTTTTGACTTGGACAGCGCCAGCAGGTGGTGTTCCTGCGGGCACTGTGGTGACAATCACGGGAGGATCGGCCGCATCTACTGGAACGGTTACTTCTTCGGGAACGTATGCATTATCTACCGCAGGAGACCAAATATTTGCCTTCAAAGGAACGTTAGCTTCTCCTACTTTTATTGCTGGTATCAATTTCGGGGGTACGGGTTGGGATGATACCGCCGCTAGTACCAATTCGACCGCTTTACCCGCGGCGTTAACGAATGGTTCCAACGCAGTTGCGGTAGGTAATCAGGACAATGGGCGCTTTAATTGCAGTGACGGAAGCATAATAGGAAACATCGCCACTATCGGTTCAACCATTAACACCGCTACAAACTGGACTACAAACGCAGAAATCCTGAGTCCAGCTGTGAGTGCCTGTACTTACACAAGTTCTAGCCTTCCAGTGCGCCTTATTTCCTTCAGATCAGAGGCACAATCTGCGGCCATTGAACTCACTTGGCAAACGGGAGAAGAAATAAACAATAGCCATTTTGAAATTGAACGAAGTAGCAATGGTCAAAACTTTGAAGCGATTGGACGCGTCGTGGGCACTGGCAATAGCAGGGCAAAGCAGGTTTATTCTTACCTAGACGTTGCGCCGAAAATGGGACATAATTATTACCGTCTAAAACAAGTTGATTTAGATGGGCAGTTTGAATACAGTCGTATTGTGTCTGCCCGATTGAAAGGCCTTGGCCTTTTTAAGGCTTATCCTAATCCAGTTGTTGGAGTTTTGACGATAGAACTCCCTGCCGAATCTGCGATTGAGTCTGTTTATTTGATAGACCTAACGGGCCGTAGGGTAAGAGAGTTTTCCGATTATCAGCTCTCCTTGGAAGGGGTTGAAAATGGAATCTATACCCTTCAGGTTAAAACAAAAGATGGGCGAAAGTTTGAACAACGGATTTTGAAAATAAACTAACAATCTGTTCCGTAGGTTATTGTATCAACAGAGTTATGTCTGGTATTTGTGGAATTGTCTATTTTGATGGGAGAGAGGTACAAGAAGAACTTCAGACAATGACTTGTGCCATACAACACCGAGGAAGTGACGGAATACAAGTAATAAAAAACGGGAATGTCGGCTTTGTACATTTACAACTGAATGTTTCTGTAAGCACAACGACTGAGTTATCCCCCATTGTTGATAAAAACGGCGTTTGGTGCGTAGCTGATGCTCGAATAGATAATCGGGCAGAATTGCTATCTCAATTATTCCCTTCTTTACCCAGCGGTGAAGCAGAGAGGTTGGGCAATACTGCCCTCCTTTTGGCGGCTTACGCGCATTGGGGAGAGGAATTGCTTTTTCACTTAATTGGCGACTTTGCATTCGTTTTGTGGGATGCACCGCGCCAAAAACTCATTGCGGGACGAGACCATTGTGCGGCACGACCACTGTACTACTGTTATCAATCAAGTGGTTTTATTGCATTTGCGTCGGAAATCAAATCCTTACTAATACTTCCAGAGGTTTCTAAAGAATTTAATTTTGATAAAATCCACCGATATTTGGAATGGGCTTCGTCTCTGAGACCCTACCGAGCGGAGACTTTTTACAAAGAAATTCATTCGTTGCCACCTGCCCATCTGCTGACCGTGGAGGCACACGCGCTGCAAGCCCGTTTTTGTTGGGATTTGAAATTGGGGCGTTTTGCCCACCTCCGTACCGATGAAGAATTCATTAGAACCTTCAAAACAACGTTTGTGGAGGCAGTGCGTTGTCGGCTTCAAACGACACATCTCGTAGGTGCGCACTTGAGCGGTGGGCTGGATTCTTCATCTATTTGTGCCACCGCCCATCACCTGCTTGGACAAGAACTGCACACATTCCCCTTCGATATGGGAGAGGCCAAACAAGCAGATGAAAAACAATTTGCCGAATGTATACTTCAATGGGGCATTTATCAGCATCAGTACATTCCTCCAAAGACTGATTTAATGGCTGCTTTACAGACGATGTCCAGTATTTTTGATCGTCCCGACCATTTTACCCTTTTGCCCACCTATCATTTGGCGGTGGCAGAGGCTATAAAAAAGCAAGGGGGCCGTATCCTCCTAACAGGCCATGACGGCGACAGCGTGGTAGGGTATGGGAAAGCGTATCCTATGCGGCTACTGCAAAGTCAAAAGTGGGGCGAGTTTAAAGAATTGATGGTACAATACGCTCAAATTGCGGATTTTAGCCATCGTTTTGAACAATGGTTTGAATGGACATTATCAAAAAGGTACGCATTTATCGTGCGGAGTTATACCCAGAGATATTTTGTGGAAATGGCAAAAAATAAAGAATGGAAACGTTTAATAAAAGAAGGAGGAGAAAGTATCCAAGCGCTGGGAATGTTTCCTTTTGAAGTGAATGGGCGGCTGTTTGGTGGGGTAGCAAATTGGATTAGAAAATATAAGAAACAACAAAAATTCATTGTCGAAACAGATTATGGGTTTTTGCCCGAACAGGCGCATTTAGTGGCCGATATTCTCCACGAAGGGATGTTGGAAAGTACGGAAGAGTTCGAACAGGTTGCTGCGCATTATGGCTTTGAAGTAGCGCATCCTTTTTATGATAAACGTCTTATTGAATTGTGTTTGGTTATTCCCGACCGCCTGAAATTTGACCAGGGCTATGGGCGCGGACCGCTCAGGGCTATTATGAAAGAGGTACTGCCTGAGAAGGTTCGATTACGGACCAGCAAGGCCCTTATGAATGAGCCTGTAAAAATACAAATTAGCCAGCATCAGCGAGAAATCACTCGTTTGTTTGGCGAGGTGCGACAACTTTTACCATTGTTGTTTACCGAAGCTCAGGCCCTTATTTTGGATGGCTATTTTAAACGAACTTTGAAAGAAATGGCTACGAAATCTTCAGACAATGTACACCTTTACGTGCGGGAAATTCATTTGGCTCAGTGGCTGCTGGATCAAAAATCTTGCTAAAAACTGCCACGGTCGTAGAACGAGCGGCGGCGAGAGAGTTTTAAGTCACGTAGCAGTGCCGATTTGGCCCGTATTTCAAACGAATAGTTGTTGGCCCGAATACCCGAACCCGCAAACGGTGTCCAGTTAAACGACATTTCCCAGCAGTGGAGGTCGCGGGTGATGCCTATATTGGTGATGGAAGGAGCTTTAGCAACGACATCCACGCCCGTATCAAACACAAATTTCCACTTAGGTGTAAGGCTGAAATCACCGTTGACGCGCAAGGCTTGAATACTAGTCCCCTTAGACAGCCCTTGGCGTGAGTACCCGAAGTTGTAACTTAAATTGAGCGTCCACGGAATATTAAAATCTACGTAGGCTTCTGGGTTGGCGTTGATCATTCGTTGCTGCTCTTCGGTGTTGGGGGTGTTGGCTTTTTTGGGTTTATCGGAGCCTTTGGGCGCAAAACGAGTGCTGAGGGCTACATTGACGTTGTTGAGCCGGGCCAATCCCTGTTTTTCAGTAAACGACCAACGGTTGATTTTTCTACCTACGGCCCCGTACAGTTCGTCTTTTATGTAGGCGTAAGGGTCAAAATTGGCCGAAAGGTTAAAGTTTAAATTCTTAAAAAGCTGCGCATTGGCGTTAAAACTGATGTCCGACATTTTCAATGAATCAGCCAGCAGATTATACGAGCCGTTTAGGCTTAGGTTGTCCAGTATGGATTTTTTTTCAAATTGCTTACCTGTCGAATCTGATTTAGGACGGACTTTGGCTTCAAACAAGTTATTCAAACTCCACGAAATA
>JAIXPV010000260.1 GCA_027486105.1 Runella sp.
TCCATTTTATTGATAAAAACAATCACTGGGGTATCCCGCATTCTACACACCTCCATGAGCCGTTCGGTTTGCTCCTCCACGCCTTTTACGCAATCAATCACCAAAATCACCGAGTCCACCGCCGTAAGAGTACGGTAAGTATCTTCGGCAAAATCTTTGTGACCAGGGGTATCTAAGATATTGATAAGCAAGTTATTATACTCAAATGTCATCACCGACGTAGCCACCGAGATACCGCGTTGCTTCTCGATTTCCATAAAGTCAGACGTCGCGGTCTTCTTGATTTTGTTTGACTTAACCGCGCCCGCCGTTTGAATGGCCCCTCCAAAGAGCAGGAGTTTTTCGGTCAACGTTGTTTTTCCCGCATCTGGGTGACTGATAATTGCAAATGTGCGCCTTTTGGCTATTTCCTGTTGGATCGTACTCATTGTAAAATTATTGGATATCGGAGTTCCGAAAAAGGTTGCAAAGTTAACAGCTTATTTCTGAAAATCCTGAATTATAAGGCGTTGAGAAGTATAAACAAGGCGAGGTTTTTGGCTTTCGCTGAAAAGAAAGCCCACTTGATAGTTTCCTTCGGGGATATTATCCTGATAAATCCAGGCTTCAAACCCTTCTTTAAAGTAATTTCCTGTGCGTAAAAAAGACCTGCGCTCTCGGTTTGGCCGCTGTTTTACGGCCGTCACGTAGGTGGTAGAATCATTTTTAAGCACCATGAATAACGCATTTTGGGGTTTGCCCTGACTAACTGCCAATTGTTCATTTCGTACTTTATTGATGAGAATTCCGCCGTAAGCAGGCAACGTATCAATGTCAACGCTTAAAGACACATTGGGCATGGTCAATGTATCTGCACTGATTACGTTTACTTCATTCAGCACGGTGGTGGGAATCACGTAAATTCCTTTTTCTACCGCTTCATCAAAATATTTCTTCACTACTGAGTTTGTCATTGTCTCCAATTTACCCGTTACCCGACGATGTTGCTGAAGCGAAAAAGCATCAGAGATGAGCGAATTTCGAAAATTAATGACGTCGGGCGCGGCAAACATGTATGTACTCATCGCAAAAAAAATACCTACGACGGTCATTCCTCCCGTCAGTATTTTTTGACCTCGTTGGGGCAAAATCAACAAAAATGTTACATACAACGAAACCACCGACATAACCGAATAAATCATGTAGCGGGCGGGGGTTTCGAGGGTATCTACGGCCCGCGCCGTAGCCACGCCCAACCCCGTTATGAGTAGCCAAGCAAGCAATGCTAAAATCGATAAATTAATAGGTGTATTCGTAAAAACAGGCAAAAGATTGCCTTTATACCGATGCATTAACAACTTTTTGGCGTATTCTACCGCCAACCAAATCGCTAAACCAAGCAATGAAAGCGTGATTCCAACGCCCAAAACCGCCACTTCTGGCAGACGACCACGGAAGTAGGAAGCGCAAGAGCCAAAAAACGACACAATGGTTAAAGCGGAGTTTCTAAGGCTTTTTTCCTGACCTAAAGACCCAAAACCAAAGGGATAGTACCAATAAAACAAAACAGTGGTCAAGATACAGGCAGCCAACCAGATAACGGCTTTTTTATACCGTGTTTGAAGCAAAGGAATGAGCAATCCAACGTACATTCCAAAAAGACCATTTCCGTTGGTATAGGTCAATAAATATCCACCAATAACGGCCCCCGCAAATGCCCAATGGCTTTTTTGAGACAATAGAAAATAGGTCAACAACCCAATGGCAAATGACGCAGTATATTGCCAAAGCGCGGCTGCCCAAAATATATTCTCGTGATACGCTGGCGTAAACAAAAACAGCGCCACTGGCAACGCATACCAAAGCGACAAATGATTGGCCGATAGCACCTTCCAAAAATACGCAAACAAGCCAATGACCAAGCCACTCCCCGCCAAAATCAACGTCCGGTAGTTGGCTTCTCCCGTCAGTAGATAATCCAGCCAAAATACCAATTTGGCCGTAATCACGCCGTGTCCGTTGTGTTTGTACTCCAATTCTTGCATAAAATGCAGCGCATTGGGAGCATTAATAAACTTTATGATGTATTCTAAATACGCATAATCATCAAAATAAGGAACATTTACCGCATTTTGGCCGACAAAACGATAAAATAAGAAGGCAATAATAAGTACTGTGAAAGCAGCAAAGACATTTAAAATTTTCATGCGTACGACACTTGGCGAGCCCGCAAAGATAGCTTATTTTTGCAAAAATGACTTCTATGAAACGTTATCTGTACATAGTCCGCCACGCAAGAGCGGAAGATGGGTCCTCGTTCTTCGGGGATTTCGACCGCGAGCTTACTTCATCGGGCACTATTGATGCGGCCCGCATGGGGAAGTTTCTGGCCGACAAGGGTCTAAAACCCGACTTGTTGGTGAGCAGTTCGGCGGCTCGGGCGTTTCAGACGGCCCGCATCATGGCCGAACAACTTCATTACGAATATGAAGCCATCAAAACCACCCGCGACCTGTACGATAACGGCCCTAAAGCCTACCTCGCGGCCGTCAATTCAGCACCAGAAAAATGCCGGCATTTAATGGTATTCGGGCATAACCCCGACATCACTTACTTTGCCGAATATCTGACCAATTATGACCTCGGCTCCATGTCAAAAGGCTCGGTTGTCACCGTTGAATTTACCAATTTGGATTGGGAAGAGGTGTCTTCCAGAACAGGAAAATTCATCAGCTACGACGCTCCAAAACACTTAAAACAATAAGAACATCTGTTTTCACTTTTGCCCGTAGCAACTCCCCAATGAACCGAAATCGTAAAATCTTTATTATCGTCAGCGTTGTTTTTGTAGCCATTGTGGCTTTTTTTGCCATCGACATGGCAAGGCGCACCACCGCACCGTGGAACAAGAAAAAGCAGATTATCAGGGCGTTTGACGTGGCTACGCCTGATGACTCCATTGCGGTAGATACCACCCGTCGCTAGGTAAATACATCGGTCAGCGCTTCCACCAAGGCATTCATGTCTTCAGCGGTATTATACAAATGCGGCGACACCCTAATGCCCTGCCCACGCGCTGCCACAATTATTTTTCTGACCTCTAATGCCCGCTGTACTTTTACAACGTCTGTCGAAGCGGGCAGCCTGATACCAACCAAATGATGCGCCCGCTCGGCTTCGGGTTCAAACTGCACGCCTAGACTGGCTAATTTCTGGACGGGTTGCACCCAAAGCGATTGGCAATGCGCCTGAATCAAATCACAGCCCCAAGCTAGTTTTTCCCGCAGTGCTACTTCTAGCATCGGCATTTGAATAAAATGCGAATGCTCGCCTACGTTGTACCGGTACGCTTTTGGTCGGTAGTTTTCTTGGTATTCAGTGAGTTTATAAAACAAATTGCTCTCTTGGCGAGCCATCCAAGACTCTTCGAGCGGAACTCCTCCGTCAAAAAATTCGCCGAAATACGCCAGGCCCATTCCGTAAGGCCCCATCAACCACTTATAAGCTGCGCAAACCAACATATCGGGTTTTACTTTCTGAACATCAAAATCAAGCGCGCTCACCGACTGCGTGCCGTCAATGGCAACTAGGGCATTGACCGTCCTTGCGCGCTCGGCAATTGTCTCAATATCAAACTTAATCCCATACTGCCAGTGCACGTGCGGCATTACCACCAACGCCGTATCTTCATTGATGGCCTCCAGAATTCGGGCATTCCACTCTCGCCCAACGGCTTCGCAATCTGGCATCGGCACAGTCACTATTGTTAAAGACAACTCTTTACAAACCCGCGCCCAAGCGTATACATCACTCGGAAACTCATCGCCCAACAATAGAATATGCTGACCCGCCCGCAACCCTGGCTTACGGAATAGGTTGCGCGCTACCACAGCCATCGCATAAGAAACCGACGGAATGATGGCAATACGCTCTTTATCTTGGCTGTTTATGAGTTGGTCAAACAACTCCCGTACAACCCATGCCCGTTCAAAAAAATCATCAGGGCGTATCTGGTGAATCGACGGGCTAAACTGCTGAATGGCATCAATACCCGCTTGTTCAACGGCTTTTGAAAAGGGGCCACGAGTAGCACAATTGAGGAAATGTATTCCTTCTGGAAGCGAAAAAAGAGATGAAGTGTTACTTTTTAACATGTCATTTATGAATGTGATACAACTAAATATCAAGGCAAAAAGCCAAATATTGAGCCTAAAAATCAGTTTTTTTATAACTATTCTATATTTTTTTTAAAACAAACAAACTATGGCACGAAGTTTGTGAGTATGGCTACTATAACTCATAAGTATATTTAAACGCATGGATATTATACTAGGCATTGGTTCACGAGTTCGTCATGCCGAATTTGGAGAAGGAGTAGTAATTAATGTAAAATCCAACGGTTATACCATTACATTCCTGCAGCACGGAGCCAAAGTTATCAAAATAAATGCGCCGCTGGAAATAATCGATGCCGTTGAATTAGACACCGATCTAGTGAGTATGTTTGATGTTGAGCAAACATTGAACAAAGTACTCCAAAAATGGATGGATGCCACCGAAGCTGTGCCACTAGGCGACAAATGGAAGGGTGGAAAAATCATTTTAAAACCAGGAAGACACGATTTGGCGTCTAAGGAAATGACAATTGATAGCTTTTTTCACAAAATTGTAATGATTCGGGACCGCCTCAGGGTGCTCGAACAACGCGTGAATGCCAGCAACCTAAACGACGAAGAAAAAGTAAACATACAGCAGTATATCACCAAGATATATGGTTCCATGACCTCCTTCAATCTGCTCTTTAAACACAATGAGCATTATTTTGTAGGTGAAAAAACCAGCGGTGATACTGCATAGAAAAATCTGAATCACGCTGCTTCAGCGGTGATTTGAATATGGGGTAAAATAAAGGCGAAGATCGCGAGGGTCATTGACCTTCGCGACTTTTTTTTAGGCCCTTGGGTGGTATTTCGTCACCACTTCTCGCAGGTATTCACGGTCTAAATGCGTGTAAATCTCGGTCGTCGTAATGGATTCGTGGCCCAACATTTCCTGGACTGCCCGCAAATCCGCCCCGCCTTCAATCAAATGCGTAGCAAAAGAATGACGAAACGTGTGCGGGCTTACGGTTTTCTTTAACCCAATCTCTTCCACTAAGTTTTTGATAATCAGGAATATCATAACGCGCGTCAATTGCTTTCCGCGACGATTCAAAAATACATAATCCTCGTGGCCTTTTTGTACTTCCACCAAGCTGCGAATGTGCTCGATATACAATAAAGTATACTTGATGGCATCACCGCCAATCGGCACGAGCCGCGTTTTGTTCCCTTTGCCAATGACTCGCATAAATCCCGCGTCGAAGTAACAATTGGTAATCTGTAAATTCACCAGTTCCGAAACTCGTAACCCCGAGCTGTACAGCACCTCCAACATGGCACGGTTGCGGGCGCCCTCGGCAGTAGAGACGTCGTTGGCTTCCAGGATCTGGATAATTTCGGGATAGGTCAGCACATCTGGAAGGCTACGCGACAAATGCGGCGACTCAATCAGCTGGGTGGGGTCTACTTTTAAGACATTTTCAAGCACTAAATAATTAAAAAATGCCTTGATGCCTGAGAGAATCCGAGCCTGAGAGTAGGCCACTAACCCCAAATCGTGCAGATACCCCAAGAAACCCAGAATGTCCAATTCTGTCATTTCTGTCAGGTCTTTACCTCCCAACAAATCCATGTATTCCGACAATTTGGTGGCGTCACGGACGTATGCTTCCACCGAGTTATCGGCCAAGCCTCGTTCGAGCATCAGATAGTCTTTAAAATGTTTGAGGTAAGATTCCCACATGTTAGATTGCTGCACAAGTCTAGAGGGCATTAGAGATAAAGTATCAATTAAAACGCCCGAATTTACAATCTATTGGGTAAAATAGATGCTCCTTTAAATTAAAACAAAAAGCTGTCCGAAATTTCGAACAGCTTTCCGACGTTATCCACACCATTTCTATAAATTCAATTCAGTTTGAGCTGGAATTGAATTCAATTGCAATAATACTTAAATATTCATTAATCAAATATTAAAATATTATTAAAAAACAACAAACTTTAAGCCTTTTTAAACTCTTTAAAGTAATACTATCACTATTTCAAGTTTACTTTTTTAAAAGAGAAATTTTTCCTGATTTATATCATAAATCTATCCCATTCAAACCTACATTTCGGCATTTCATCTCACTTAATAATCAACTCATCGTTTTTATATTTAGCTCCCTTATGCCAATTTAAGACTTTTGTTGCCAAATTATACAGCCACTTATCACCCATTAAAAATGGAAACATCCCAGTACACCTGCTTAGGCACACTAAGAAGGCTTTTGTTTTTTTGGATATTATTTTGTATGTACGGCTGCCATCAGCAAAATGCACCCACAGAGCCTCTTCCTGTTCAGAAAATCCCCAAACTAAGCCATGTTGTTGCCTTTAATCGAAAGCATGATTTTTTTTATGATTCAAAAGATTTTGTTAGTCGTATTAGCATCATCAATAACTATCAGACCGAAGATGAGTTTAGTACTCACTACACGCTGACGTACAATTCTAGCGGCAAATTAGTGAAGGTGGTGGGTCAAGAAGACTCGGGCACGGTAAGAGAGACCAATTATTTTTACGACAAAACTTCGCTCATCAAAACCGAAGAGTATACCAATAAAATTCTCACAAAGACAATTACGTATACATTTAACCCCAACGGACAACTCATTGAAAAAATCAGAAGGCTCGCCCAACCCAACGACCAAGACCCCGAAACACTGAAGTATACCTACGCTTATGACGCACAAGGCAACCTAAGTCAGGAAACCAGTTATAGTCCAAAGAAAGCACCCAACGATTGGACGGTTTATCAAACAGTAATGTATCATAAATACGACGATAAACCGTACGTAGAGCAAATGATGAAATACCCGCTTCTCCCTCATGTCATAATGCACCGTAACAACCCCAAAGAAATCATTGTGAAGGGGGGCTGGTATTCCTACCTCATTACCAACGCGTATGAATACAATGAAAAGGGGTATCCAATCAAAAAGATAATTGGCGGTACCGAAAAACTACTTTTTAGCTATTATTGATTTCTATTCGGGATTGATTTAAGTCATTTTAGACTCAAATGACAACAATTCATTACAAAAGCATTGACGCAAGGTGTCTAAATCATGAACTTAGCTCAGCATTTCGACCAACCGTTGAAATCATGTCAGCCATCTAAACAATTTATCCATTCATTTTTTACAGCTATGACCATCAAAACAATCTTCGTTGCCCTTTTGGTAAGTACCCTGGGTCTAACGAGCACCCATGCAAAAAAAGCCTCTCAAAGCACCTACTTTTGGGTAATTGAAAACGGAACGGAGACACAGCCGTTCAGCATTGTCCGCATTTATCGTGACGACAATCTGCTTGTGTACGAAAAGCAACTTTCGAACGTAGAACTTGATATAAAAAAAGCAGGAACCCGGCGGAAACTCAACAAAATCCTGCGTGCCTATACCTCATGGGCCAAACGGGTAAGTAAGCTAACCGCCGAAGAGATTGCTGCTTAACGAAAGTTGGAAAAACCGAAAGTAACTGTCTCCTCAGCGAGGCGGTTACTTTTGGGTTTCGTGCTCTGTATTTCGATTAAAGACTTTGTAAAGCACAAACGCAACCACCAACGCTCCGATGTAATAACCTGTAAGCAAAGGGTTGGAGACCGCCACCGCCACCAATGCCACTCCCGCAAGAATAAGCGCACAAAGCGGAACAATAGGGTAAGCAGGCGACAAGAAAGGACGCTTCAAAGCAGGCTCTTTGCGACGCAACTGAATGACAGAAATTGACCCAAAACAATACAGAGTCAGCGCCCCGAGCACCGATAGAATGATGATTTCAGCGGCGGTATTTGAAAACAATATCAAAATTCCCACCAACATATTGACAACCAATGCGTTGGTAGGCGTTTTAAACTTAGCATGAACTTTTCCGAGAACGCCCGGAAAATGTCCGATGCGTCCCATTTCAAAAGTAGCTCTTCCGGCCGCCATCAATAATCCATGAAAAGACGCCACCAGACCAAAAAGGCCAAAAACAATGACCGCAAAATACAACGGGTTGGCCTCCCCCACAAGACGCGCTAAGGCCAATGGCAGCGGTGAATCAGAAGTTGTACCGTCTGTTTTGTACACGATGGCTTCCCATCCCCCTACTCCAACGGAGCAAATAAAAGTAAAAGTACACAACACCACCAACGTAAGCATGGCCGAGCCAAAGCCCCGAATAAGATCACGCTGCGGATTTCGGCTTTCTTCGGCGGCGTTGGCCAACCCCTCTATGCCCAGAAAAAACCAGATGGAAAAAGGGAGGGCCGCCCAAACACCCGCCCATCCATTGGGTAGGGCGTTGGCCGTAAGATTCTGAATTGAAATTTGGTTGTAGGTAGCCCCCGCAAACAATATTAACCCCGCCACGGCCAAAAAAGTAATTAACAACTCAAACGTAGCCGCGAGCTGCACCCCTACAACATTGAGTGACGTAAAGAGCATATACGCACCCAATGCCGCGTAGGTTGGCGGCAATTCGGGAAAGAATAAATTAATGTGTGCACCTATACCTACCGAAA
>JAIXPV010000526.1 GCA_027486105.1 Runella sp.
CGTGACGCGCGGCGACGGTACGCGTGGCGATGACATTACGGCCAATGTGCGGACGATAAAAACATTGCCGCTGAAAATAAGAAGCGAGGATTCGGGAGGGAGAAGCGAGGGGAAGCTTGCTTTCCCCGCAAGTTTTGAAGTACGCGGTGAGGGTTTTATGCCGATTTCATCGTTTGAGAAGCTTAATAAAGATTTAGAGGCGGCCGACGAACCCACCTACGCCAACCCGCGCAATGCAGCATCTGGCGCGTTTAAATTGCAGGATTCGGCGGAGTCGGCGCGGCGAGGATTGGACTGTTATTTGTACGCTTTTTTGTCTGATGATGACGTGTTTGGAACCCATGAAGAAAGCCTGATGACGCTCAAAACATGGGGCTTCAACGTGTCGCCTGGCTGGCGAAAATGTGCCGATATTGATGAAGTATTGGCTTACATTCACGAATGGGAAACCAAGCGGCATACATTGCCATTGGCTACGGACGGGATTGTGATTAAAGTGAATTCAATTGCGCAGCAGCGGGAGTTGGGCTTCACGGCTAAAAGTCCGCGTTGGGCGATTTCCTTTAAATACAAAGCCGAAAATAAGGCCGGCGTGTTGAAATCCGTTTCGTATCAGGTGGGCCGTACGGGCGCGCTCACGCCCGTGGCCAATCTGGACAACCTCAATGGCGACGGAAAAGGCCTGCAACTATCGGGAACACGGGTGAAACGTGCTTCGCTGCACAATGCCAACGAAATTGAACGCTTGGGGTTGATGCTCAACGACGTGGTTTTTGTGGAAAAAGGTGGCGAAATCATACCCAAAATCACGGGAGTGGATGTAGACGCCCGCTCGAACCGCCTGCTGTTGCCGATTGTTTACCCCACGCATTGCCCCGAATGTGGTACCGAATTGGTACGGAAAGAAACCGAAGCCAACCATTACTGTCCCAATGAGCGCGGTTGCCCACCGCAGTTGCGCGGCAAAGTGGAGCATTTTATTCACCGCAAAGCCCTGAATATTGATAGCTTGGGTGAAGGAAAAATTGAATTGTTGTTTGACAAAAACCTTGTGCAAACCCCCGCCGATTTGTATGATTTGACCTACGAAAAACTCTTCGGATTGGAGAAAGTCATCACCGACGAAGAAACGGGTAAAACCAAGAAAATTGGATTCAAAGAAAAAACGGTCGAAAATATCCTTAAAGGTATTGAGCAGTCAAAGCAAGCGCCTTTCAAACAGGTTCTTTTTGGCATCGGGATTCGGTTTGTGGGCGCAACAGTAGCCGAAAAACTGGCAGCCTACTTTCGTAACATTGACGCGCTGATGGCGGCTGATTTTGAAGCCCTGTGTAACGTGCCCGAAATCGGTGGAAAAATTGCCCAAAGCATCGTAGATTATTTTGCTGAGGAGTCTAATCGAGATTATATCGGCCGTTTACGGACGGCAGGACTACAATTTGAAACCGATGATGTACCCGTAGTGGCTGAATCCAACGCCTTGGAAGGTAAAAGTTTTTTGTACACGGGTACTTTTGCGGGCATGACCCGCGAACAACTGGAGGCCAAAATTGAAGCCAACGGTGGTAAATTACTGAGCGGCGTATCGGCCAAACTCAATTTTCTGATTGTGGGTGAAAAACCCGGCGCATCCAAAATTGATAAGGCGACGAAATTAAACGTAAAAATGATTTCGGAAGATGAGTTTTTAGGGATGTTGGACTAACTAAGAGTTTCACACGGCCCCTGTCTCATGTGCATAATTCAGTATATTTGTAAAAATAATTAGGCTATGACGAGCATACATCTAGATACTCTCGAAGATAAATACCTTATTTCGCTTGATAAATCCTCTTTTGATAAAGAATGGTTGATGGGGCTAATTGAGAGACTTCGAATACAAGAATTGGCCCATAAACTCAACTTTGACGAAGGTATTGAGCAATTGGGGGAGGAGATTAAAAGCGATTGGTGGAACAAAAATAAGCAACGTTTCATCAATGAATAGAATCCCCGTTGTGATTGATACCAACGTTGTATTTAAAGCCCTTCGATTAAAACATTCCTCAATTAGGGGAGTACTTAATCAAGGGACTTATCATTTTTACGAGCCTAAGTTTCTGCTTACTGAGATTTTTAGACACAAGGAAAAAACTTCTCAAAAACAATACCCAATTTGATGAAGAATTTTATGAGTATTTGAATCTTCTTTTTCAGCATATTACGTTTGTCAATGAAGATATCATATCTATTGGAAATTATATGGAAGCCTATCGACTTTGCAAAGATATTGACGAAAAGGATGTGCCGTTTGTAGCCTTGGCGATTCAACTGAATTGTGTGCTGTGGACCTATGATCAACCTATTCGGGATGGGTTAATGCAAAGAGGGTTTAATCATTTTTTTGAGCTATAAAAGTTTATTATAACTGTAATGAATCAACGTCTTATATTAAGCAGCCCACTATTTGAAATCATGGTCAGTCGTTTGTGCCAACAAATCATCGAAAACCACGGAGATTTTGTGGATTCGGTGGTGTTGGGATTACAGCCGCGCGGCATCTTCTTTGCCGAGCGGGTCGTGACCGAACTGCGTAATATTACGGGCAAAAATATTCCGTTGGGTTATTTGGATGCTACTTTCTATCGCGATGATTTTCGCCGACGCGAGCAGCTGAA
>JAIXPV010000365.1 GCA_027486105.1 Runella sp.
AAATGAACGAATCGCCGACCGTAATCAGTAAATCGGGTTGTAAAGTGGCTAACAATTCTTCATTTTTTCCGCGTAAAAACACATCGTGTTGCCGTACAAATGTTTCATTTACAGGCACATTAGAGATAATATCCCCCAACACGGGCACCCCCATTTCTTCGCTAAATTCTTTCAAAACCGCCCAAAGTGCCGACGCAGGCGGTAATTGCCCCACGGCGATGAGCACGCGGTTGGCATTCTCAAATTCGTTTTGTAGTCGATGCCAAGTGTCGGTGCTTAGGGTTGGTTCAGTAGCAAGGCGCTCGACCAACTTTACGTGACGGTCGTACGTGATTTTTTCGTCGGCCACGGGGTAAAACGGCTCCCGAATAGGCACGTTGATATGCACTGGGCCTTTAGGTACCGTTTGTGATAAATTAATCGCTTCATTTAAGACGCGTTCTATGTACCAATTGGCATCGGGATGCGCATAGTCAGAGGGTAAGTCAAACGATTTTTTGACGTGTTTTCCGTACATCTCGTTCTGATAAATCGTCTGGCCGTCTTGCTGATGAATCCATTCTTTGGGGCGGTCGGCGGTGAAAACCAGCAGCGGAATTTCCTGAAAATACGCCTCCACCACGGCAGGAGCTAAATTGTAAGCGGCACTGCCAGACGTACAGACAAGCGCCACGGTGTGGTGACTGTATTGGGCCATGCCCAAACCCACAAACCCCGCTACACGCTCATCGGGGATGACTTTTGTTTTTATACCACGATGCCGGGCAAAGGCCAAGGTCAGGGCCGCACTCCGCGAACCGGGAGAGATAACTACGTTTTTGACACCTTTGCGGGCGCACATCTCGGCAATATTGTTGATAGGTTGAAGAAGCATCTTTTTATTAGAAGTGAGAAATGAGAAGCGAGAAGTCAGGAGAGAAGAGAGCCGTATGTACTACTATTCTCGCTCCTCGCTACTGATTTATATGGGTAACGACGTTGTACTTTTTACTTCCGACATCACAAAGAAACTGCTTATGTGCGAAATCGCTTTGAGGGTAGCGAGTTTTTCCTGATAAAAAGTGTGATAACTCTCCACGTCTGTAGCGATGATTTTAATGAGATAATCAAACGTGCCCGACACCACGCAGCATTCCACGACTTCGGGCATATGAAGCATGGCCTCGCTGAATTCCTGAAAATTTTCCCGTTGCTGTTTATCAAGCGTTACGTTGCAAAAGACCGTGAGCCCTTTGCCTAGGCGTTTTTTGTTCAAAATTGTCACGTATTTTTCAATGACGCCCTCACGTTCAAGTTTTTTGATGCGGTCGTGGACGGGCGTAATAGATAGATTGATTTCGGCGGCAATCTCCTTAATGGTCAATTGCGCGTTTGTTTGTAACAACTGCAAAATACGGTAGTCGGTTTCGTCTAAGTACATGTGATTCAGTCGTTTTTAGGTGCTACATTTATTATTTGGACGCTTACCCGAATTTTTTTCGTTTCGCAACCTTTAAATCAGGTCATAACAGAAACAAATCGTTTTTATTTTTAAAAATAAGAAATATTTTCTTATTTATTATTGAATAACAGGAAATATTTTTCTTTCACGTAATTTTGTATGGTATTCCAGTCAACACTTTAAAGCAACAAATTTCTGTCACATTAAGCCCATTACTACCATGATCATCGGCGTACCAAAGGAAATCAAAAACAATGAAAACCGCGTGGCCTTAACGCCCGCAGGAGCAGCAGAATTTCGTAAAAATGGCCATAAAGTGTACGTACAAGCAACGGCCGGACAAGGAAGCGGTTTTGAGGACAGTGAGTACGAAGCCGTAGGTGCCACGATTTTGGGCACGATTGAGGAAGTGTACGCGATTGCAGAAATGATTATAAAAGTAAAAGAGCCTATCGCATCAGAATATGGCCTTATCAAAGAAAACCAGTTGCTGTTTACCTACTTTCACTTTGCCTCATCGGAAGAACTGACGCATGCCATGCTGAAAAGCAACTCGGTGTGTCTGGCCTACGAAACCGTCGAAAAAGCCGACCGCTCGTTGCCTTTGTTAGTGCCAATGTCGGAAGTAGCGGGACGTATGGCGATTCAGGAAGGAGCCAAATACCTCGAAAAACCCATGGGCGGACGCGGTATTTTATTGGGAGGTGTTGCGGGGGTTAAACCAGCCAATGTGTTAGTGCTTGGTGGTGGTATTGTAGGTGCGCAGTCGGCCAAAATGGCGGCAGGATTGGGCGCCAATGTGACAATTGTTGACATCAATTTGAACCGTCTGCGGTATTTGGAAGATATTCTTCCAGCCAATGTAGACACGGTGATGTCAAACGAATATAATATCCGTGATTTGGTAAAAAGTGCCGACTTGATTGTGGGGGCGGTCCTAATTCCAGGGGCCAAAGCGCCTCACTTGGTGACACGTGATATGTTAAAATTGATGAAAAAAGGAACGGTACTTGTGGACGTAGCCGTAGACCAAGGAGGATGTATCGAAACCTGCAAGCCTACGACCCACGAAGATCCGATTTATGAAATAGATGGAATCGTGCATTATTGCGTTGCCAACATGCCAGGAGCCGTGCCTTACACCTCCACCTTGGCGTTGACCAATGCTACCCTCCCTTATGCCATTCAATTGGCCAATAAAGGATGGCAAAAAGCATGTACCCAAAATGAAGATTTGAAGAAAGGCTTAAATGTTGTAAACGGTAAAGTGGTCTATAAGGCCGTTGCTGACGCTTTTGGCCTAAAATTCACCTCTGTCAAAGAGGTATTGGAGGAAGAATTGGTGGGTTAATTTTATTAATTGAGATTGATGTAGGAATGACCAAGCTATACCGCCTGGTCATTTTTTTTATGTCTTATATCAAAAAAAGATAGCGTCTAAAAATGGAGAATCACAGTAGAATATTTTGTCTTTTTATTTTTTTTATATCAATAACACTAATATTATCAAATATGTGTTATATTATTAAAAGTAGTGAATGAAAATTATAAATGCTCTACTTTTATTCCTGAAAGGTAATAGATTGAGTCTTAAATATTTATTTTATAAGAATTTATTAAATAAAGAATAGCATTTCGATGAAAATGCTAACTTTGCAGAGTTGTTAAAGAGTTAAGAAATTGTTAATTCTCTCTTAAAAGAGATATAAAATATACCCAAAATAGAAAAACCAAAATAATATGACTTTTATGTCTAGGTAAGTTTTTCTAAAAAGAGTTTTTCATAACGTTGAGTAAAGTCAAAAAGCCGAGCGGATATTCTGCGCGGCTTTTTTAATTTTATTCGGATTCAAGTATTGATGATTAAAACCAATCGGGCTGCATTTCAAGGGTACTGGTAGTATGACTTGTTAGACGCAATGCCAAAGACGAAGTTTTGACTAGCTCGTAGTCAAAATAGTAATTTGCGGTGGCTACTTTTCCTTGATAAAAATTACGCTCTTCGGCTGAAATAGCTTTCATTAGCCCCTTTTGGGCCTTAATGGCCTGTTTTAACCACTGCCAGGCAATGGTTATGATTCCAAAAAAATCTAAGTAAAGAGTAGCATCGGCCAAAAATAATTCTTTGTTCTGTGGGGCAAGATTCAGGAGTGAGGTCGTAACGGTTTGAAGGCGTTCCAAAGCTGCTTCCAACCTTGTTGCCAAGTCCAGTAATTGCAGATTTGTGGACTGCTTGGCCTCAGCAATTGTTTCCTTTATTTCCTCGGTCAGATATTGCACTCCTTTTCCACCGTGGAGGGTTAATTTTCGGCCCAATAAATCCAAGCCGTGGATGCCCGTTGTACCTTCATGGATAGGATGTATGCGAGCTTCACGGTAAAATTGTTCTACAAGAAAATCGGTGGTGTAGCCTGCACCGCCTAAAATCTGAACCGCCGCACTTGTGGTCTGACAACACATTTCTGAAGGGTACGATTTGGCCACTGGTGTTAACAAATCAAGCAACAACTCCGCACGCTCCTTGGCATCTCCTTCGCTTACGTGTGCCAAATCTGCCCATAGTCCGCATTGTAATAGCAGAGAAAGCGCCCCTTCTACCACCGATTTTTGAAACAGCAGCATTCGTTTTACATCCGCGTGATGAATAATGAGCGTTTGGGGTTGGGTTGGGTCTTTGGCAGTAATGGGGCGGCCTTGCGGGCGTTCTTTGGCGTAGGCCAACGATGCATAATACGCGGCAGTACCGATAGCGGTGGCATTCATGCCAACGCCTACGCGGGCTTCATTCATCATCTGAAACATATAATTGAGCCCTTTGTGCGGTTCTCCCACCAGATAGCCTAAGCAATTATCGTCAGAGCCAAACATCAGGTGAGCAATGGGGGCGCCTTTGTAGCCCATTTTGTGGTAGACGCCAGCGGTGGTTACCCCGTTGTTGATAAGCCCCTTTTGGGTAATTCGTTTTTTGGGAACCACAAACAAAGAAATCCCTTTGGTACCGGCAGGCCCACCTTTGATTTTTGCCAATAAAAGATGTACAACGTTTTCGCAGGCGTCATGGTCACCGCAGGAAATCAAGATTTTTTGCCCAGAGATTTTATAGACACCCTCTTCGTTGGTAGGCTCAGCGGCAGTGCTGATGTCGGAAAGAGAACTTCCTGCGTTGGGCTCGGTGAGCGCCATTGTGCCTTGCCAACGTCCGCTGTACATGAATGGCGTATAACGTTCAATGAGGGCTTTGGAGCCAAAGCTGCGAATCAAATTGGCTGCTCCCGTGGTCAGAAAAGGATATACACTAGCAGAATAATTGGCGGCCTGAAAGATAAATGCGGCGGCATTTTGAACCGTAACGGGCAACTGCTGTCCGCCTTCATCGTAGCTGAACGTGGCATTTATCCAGCCATCTTCTCCAAAACGTTTGGTAATCGCTTTCATTCCTTCGTGTACACGAATGGTCCCATCAATCAACTGTGGTTCCTTTCGGTCCATCTCGGTCAGGAGAGGTCGGAGCATCTTGTCGGCAATTTGTTCGGCCGCGTCCAAAACCATGTCAAAAGATTGTCGGTCATGGTCCTGAAAATACTCGTAACTAATGAGTTGTTCGACCTTGAGCACTTCGTGTAAATTGAAGTGAAGGTCGCGTTTTGAAAAGAATAAAGGCATTTTTGTTGACGTTGAAAACAAACCTCGAGCCGCCAATGAGGCGGCTCGACAGTCTTATTTTACGGTTTCATCGCGCAAAGCACGGCGGAGGATTTTTCCTACGTTGGTTTTGGGGAGTTCTTGTCTGAATTCGATGTGTTTGGGGCATTTATAAGCCGTGAGATTTTCCCGACAAAATGCCATGATTTGCTCTTTAGAGAGGTTTTCATCTTTTTTGACTACGAATATTTTAACAGCTTCGCTGGTTTTTTCGTCAGGTACACCTACGCAGGCTACTTCCAAGACTCCTGGGCACTGGGCCACTACATCTTCTACTTCGTTGGGATACACATTAAAACCAGAAACCAATACCATGTCTTTCTTACGGTCAACGATTTTGAAATAACCGTCGGAATCCATAATGCCGACATCGCCTGTCTTAAACCACTGACGGCCATCGGCTGGATCGGTAAACATTACCTTGGCGGTTTCGTCAGGACGGTTGTAGTATCCGGGCATTACCTGCGGGCCAAAGGCGCAAATTTCTCCCGATTCGCCTACGTCAGCCCAGGTGTTGTCTGCTCTCAAAATGCGCATTTCGGTGCTTGGAAAAGGGATACCAATGGTACCGATACGGTTCAGCTTAGGGTCGAGTGGATTGGCCGACAAAACGGGAGAGGTTTCGGAAAGTCCGTAGCCTTCGGTCGGTAAATTGCCAGTTAGTTTATACCAACGCTCGGCCACTACCTTTTGGAGAGCCATTCCCCCTGCTGAAGTAACTTTTAATTGGCTGAAATCAATCTCGCCAAATTTCGGGTGATTCATCAATCCATTATACAGGGTATTTAGTCCCGTAAAAACCGTTACTTGGTATTTTTTTAGCTCCTTTATGAAGGCCTCCATATCGCGTGGATTGGTAATGAGGAGGTTCATGCCGCCGTTTTTGAGCGCCGAAAGGGCATTACAAGTCAAAGCATACACGTGATACAAAGGCAACGCCGCCACTAGAACGTTGGGCTGCCCTTCAGGAATCGTATCCAGTAAGGGACCAAGATAGATGCAGTTGGCTTCTACGTTGGATATGATATTACGATGGGTCAACATTGCTCCTTTCGAAACGCCCGTTGTACCACCCGTGTACTGAATAAACGCCAAATCCAACTGATTTAGGGCGGGCTTGGTGTAAGACATAGAAGCACCCTGTTCCACGGCATCCATGAATGAAATCGCCTTAGGAAGATGGTACGGAGGAACCATTTTTTTGACGTTTTTCACCACAAAATTAACAATCTGCTTTTTGGGGAAGCCCAACATATCGCCAATTTGGGTCACAAACACATGCTGAATTTGGGTAGAGGGAAGGACTTTTTCGAGCTTGTCGGCAAAATTGGCTAAAATAACAATGGCCTTGGCACCCGAATCCTTAAATTGGTGCTCCATCTCACGGGGCGTGTAGAGCGGATTGGTATTGACAATGGTAAGTCCCGCCCGCAATGCCCCAAACATCGCTACGGGATATTGAAGAACGTTGGGCATTTGAATGGCAATCCTGTCGCCTTTTTTTAGTCCGACCTCTTGTAAATAGGCGGCAAAATCATTCGACATTTTATCAAGTTGTGCGTAGCTAATTTGCTTGCCCATGCAAGCATACGCAGGTTTAGAAGCATATTTGGTGAAGCCCTCTTCTATCATCTCCAAAAGGGATGGATAAGCCTCAGGAGTAACTTCGTAAGCCATTCCAGGCGGATAGAATTTAAGCCATGGAAAAGAATTAATAGTAACTGTCATCTGGATTTAGGTTGATGTTTAGAAAAAATTGGACACTACAAAGATAATAACGAAGAACAACACCCTAAGATTTCAACGAAGTTTTCGTAAATAAATATTCAGGGGGCTTGTTTATGTGGGGCTCCTATAAAAATATTTGGTTCAAATAAAGTAATTTTTGCCCTGATACGTCTACCTTAAAAAGCATTTATTTTTGACATTGGCATCACAAAAATCTAATATCGTACAGACCATCAGAAAGTACAGCAAGCAATTGTTCGGCTTTATT
>JAIXPV010000113.1 GCA_027486105.1 Runella sp.
CATATTGTAGTTGCGCGCGATTTCGATGAGTGTCCCGATAAACGCGCTCAATTTGGTGGGCGCGTCGGAAAGCATTTCCAATAAATCGGCGGGGTCGATTCCAAAAAGGTCAAGCGGGAGTTCGGTAAGGATATTGGATTGCAATAATTCTGAAATAGGCTCCAGTTTTTTGCTCAACTTGATGGAAACCAGCGAGTCGTATTCTACGTCCAATGCCCGCGAGAGGGCCATGATTTTGTCGGACTTGGGATATTTTTTCCCTTTTTCAATTTCGTTGATGTAAGAAATGGATAGTCCAGTAAGTTGTGACAAATCGCTGAGAGAGAGAGATTTGTCAAGACGAAGCTGCTTTAATTTGAGCCCAAAAACGAGGCGAATATTATCTTGGTTAAGAGACACGTCAGGGATTTTTATTACTGTGTAAATTTAGTACTTTTTCCGAAAAACGTAGTACTTTAAATGAGGTTTCCGTAACCTCCACCGCCGGGAGTTTCGATGCTCAGTGAATCTCCCGCTTGTGCTTCTACGCTGCAAACTCCTGATAATGTTTCAGTTGTTCCATCTTCTCGGGTCAGGATTTGCCGTCCCGTCTGCCCGTTTTGCCCACCTGCCAAACCATACGGTGGCACTTGGCGGTGCTGGGTAATGAGCGTAACGCGCAGTGGCTCTAAAAACCTAATTTCGCGGATAACGCCCTCACCGCCGTGCCATTTTCCGCTGCCCCCTGAGCCTTCTCGAATGGCGAACTGATTGAGCCGCACGGGATACCGCCGCTCGAGTTCTTCGGCATCGGTGATGCGCGTATTGGTCATGTGCTGATGCACGGCCGAGCGCCCGTTGGCGCCAGCGCTTGCGCCCGTACCGCCGCAGATGGTCTCATAATAGCCGAATTGCCCGTTGCCAAACAGGAAATTATTCATTGTACCTTGACTGCAAGCGGCTAACTCAAAGGCTTTTAGCAGCGTGTCTACCAATCGCTGGCTGACTTCCGTATTGCCTCCTACCACGGCGGGGCATTGCGTAGGGTCGTCGCTGAAATGAGGGTGTAAAAAGCTATTTTCGGGTAAAATAACTTCGACACCTTGCATCAATCCTTCATTTAAAGGAATATTTTTGTTGACCAACATTCGTAAAACGTATAAAATGGCGCTGTAAATAATGGAAATGTTGGCGTTGAGATTGTGAGGGTGACAGGGTGAGGTACCCGTGAAATCAAATTGTGCTCCACCTCCTAAGTGGGGCGTAATCTTGACCTGAATTCGGTGCCCGTTATCCAATGATTCGGTAGCCACAAACGATTTATTTTGATAGGGAATCAGGGCCGTTTGTAAGGCGTCAAAAGCACTTTTTTTCAGTAACTGCATATAAAGATGCACCTTTTCTAGCCCGTGCTGCGTCACGAGCGCTTGGAGGGCGGTCTCACCCGAGCGTAGCGAAGCAAGGGCGGCGTTGATGTCGGCGATGTTTTCGGTCAGGGCACGGGGAGGGTAGGGGGATGGGGTAAAAAGACGCTCGATGTTTTCCCATTGCATTTCGCCGTTTTTGACCAAATACGTCGGTAAAATAACTACTCCTTCTTCGTCTAGTGTGGTGGCATCGGGTGGCATGGAGCCAGGCGTTCGACCGCCGATTTCGGCGTGGTGCGCGCGGTTGATGACGTACCCAATGAGGCGCTGGTCAGGCGTAAATACACCCGCCAGAATCGTCACGTCGGGCAAGTGCGAACCGCCGTATTTGGGGTGGTTGGTGATGATTACGTCGCCGGGGTCAACCGTGATTTTTTCGCGAACCAATCGCGCACACACCCCCAAACTGCCCAAATGTACGGGAATATGGGGAGCATTGACCAGCAATTCGGCATTGGCGTCCAACAAAGCGCAGGAGAAATCAAGTCGCTCCTTCACGTTGACTGAAAAAGCGGTACGCTGCAATTGTGCCCCCATTTCTTCGGCAATCGCCATAAAACGATTGGTGAAAAGCTCTAGTTCAATGGCTTGGTTGGAATCGGTTCGGGTGACGTTCCCTTGGTTTTGGGCCGTACTTTTAACAACTACATCTCGCGTTGACGTCACCACTGCTTGCCAGCCTTCTGGGATAAACGAGGTCGACGTTGAATTGAGCAACACGGCAGGTCCATTGAAAAAATCATTCACCGAAAGCTGTTCCCAATCATACACAGGATAATGTGCGTGTTTGATTGGATTGGCTTCACTTTCAGCTTGATAGGCATTAGCGGCTTGTTTGTTTTTGCTTTTTTCTCCCGCTATTATTTTTATGCTTTCCACTTCGATGGGAAGCGTTTTGGGACAATATCCAAACAACTGTTGGTACTTTTCGCGGAATTGGCGCGGGAGGTTTTCGTGGGTTTGATAGTTGATTTCCAACGCATTTTCTTGCCCTTTAAAACGTAAATAAAGCAACACCGCGCTCACTTCAACGGCATGGATACCTTCATTTTGAAGAACCTCCTCGGCTTTTTGAGAAAGTTGAGCAATACGCTCGTCGAGCTCTTGAGATAGTTCATCCAATGGTTTAAGAACTTGCTGACTCACAATCCGTTCTACCCGCGCCTGACCCATTCCGTAGGCACTCAACAAGCCACCATCGTAAGGTAAAATAACCGTTGAAATGTTCAGAATTTCGGCCAATTGACAACCGTGCAAACCACCCGCGCCGCCAAAAGTGAGCAGCGGATAGCCTTTGGGGTCGAAGCCCTTCGCGACCGAAATGCGCCGAATGGCTTCGGCCATTTTTTCGTTGGCAATTTGCTCAAACCCACGCAGTAATTCATCTTCCGAAAGTTGTTGGTTGATTTGGGTAAAAATGCGCTGCTGAATCGCCCCTAATGCCTCGCGCGCTTTATCTACCCGGACGGGAATCCCAAAACGGGAGGTGTCCAATTTTCCTAATAACAAATTGACGTCGGTGATGGTCAGTGGGCCGCCCGCACCGTAGCAGGCGGGGCCAGGATTTGCGCCGGCACTCTCGGGGCCTACGCGAAGTTTTTGTCCATCAAAAGTGCAAATTGACCCTCCACCTGCGGCGACGGTTTCGATGGCGAGCGTGGGGTTATGGAGTTCGATGCCTTCAATTTTGGTGACAAATTCTAAATCTAATTTTCCATCAAAACGGGCGGTGTCGGTGCTTGTTCCCCCCATGTCGAAGGTCAAACAGCGCTCAAAACCAAGTTGTTGGGCAATGGCGGCGGCCCCCACCATGCCCCCCGCTGGACCACTGAGTAAGCTATCTTTTGCCCGAAAAGTATCTGCACTCACCAAGCCTCCTGCGCTCGTCATTACGCGCAGTGTTTGCTGTCCCAGTGCGAATTTTATATTGGTGAGGTATTCCGATAGTATGGGCTGCAAATAGGCATTTACCAGCGCCGTTTGGGTCCGTTTGAGGTAATTAATGCCCGCATATAATTCCGAAGAACTGCTGATGGAAGGATATTTTTGGGAACTGAGAGCGGCCCCCAGTTGCTGCTCATGAACAGGGTTCAGATAGCTGTGTAGAAGCGAAATAGCCACCGAATGATGAGCGGAGTGGGGCAAAGGAATGTTGGAATCATCAAAAGGAGTAATTATCGCCCCTTTAGCGTCCAAACGCTCTGGGATTTCAATCACTTCGTCATAGAGCAACGTCGGTTCTGGAATGGCTAATTGGAATAAATTGGGGCGTTGTTGGGTGCCGATTCGTACGGCATCTTTAAAGCCTTTGGTCACATAAAGCGTCACTTTTGCGCCTTTTCGTTCGAGTAGGGCATTGGTGCCTTTGGTGGTGCCAAGTCGCATCAATAGTGGTGGAAAAGCTTGATTTAAAGGGGTTTCGGTAACTATTCTCGTGGCAAGAACGGGGGCTTTTTCGTGGGTAGTAACTTCAAAATCGACGGGAAAAAGGGTGTCTGTCAGGTCAATTTCTTGCGCTAATTCAAGCACATCACCGTTGAATTTAATGACTTTGATAAACTCATTTTTCCCCACCATTCGGAAATCATAACCCGTTAATAAGGCACTTTCAAACGCCCATTGGGTAGCGGTCTTGTACGTTCTAGGGCCTGTTTTTTCGATAATTTGTCCTCTCAAAAAACTGCTACTCAGTACTTTTGTGCGTTTTAAAACTCCTGAGGGGTGCAGCGCGAGACAGTCCGTAAAAGTGCCTCCTGTATCAATCCAAATTTGCCACATAAAAGGTGAAGGTTTAAAGCTAAAAGTGAAGGGTTAAAGGCTCAAAATGAGGAGTTTATTTCCTCAAATTCGTAGCTTTTAACCCTTAGATTAATCTTTATGTTGATGCTATTTCCGCCGTGCGGCCACCTGGCTTTGGGTCAACCACAAAAATAATAGTGTTATGCTGAAAAGATATATCACGTTTCGCGAGTCAATCAATCCGCGTCCCAAATCAGCGTATTGTTCGTCGAGCGA
>JAIXPV010000139.1 GCA_027486105.1 Runella sp.
AAACACGGCCCTTTTATTGCTATCAACTGCGGGGCTATTCCCGAAGGAACCATTGATTCTGAGTTGTTTGGGCACGTAAAAGGTTCTTTTACGGGGGCCATCGAAGATCGAAAAGGCTACTTCGAAATTACCAACGGAGGGACCATCTTTTTGGATGAAATCGCCGAGATGCCCATCGGAACCCAAGCCCGACTTTTGCGAGTGTTAGAAAACAAAGAGTTTATTCGGGTAGGCTCTTCCAAGGTGCAGAAAACGGATGTGCGCGTAGTGGCTGCCACCAACGTAAATCTCATCGACGCCGTACAGCGCGGCAAGTTTCGGGAAGATTTGTATTATCGCCTCAATACCGTGCCGATTGCGGTGCCACCCCTGCGAGAGCGAGGAAGCGATATTGATATGCTTTTTCGGTAATTTACCACCGATTTTGCTGAGCGCTATCGCATTACGCCCGTCACCCTTACGCCCGAGGCGCGAGATATGTTGATAAGCTACAACTTCCCGGGTAACATTCGTCAGTTGAAAAATATTGCGGAGCAGATTCAAATTCTGGAAGCAGAAAATAAAGTGCCAATTGCGCCCACGGTTTTGGTGAAATACCTGCCCAATTACGCCTCTTCAACGCGTTCGATGACGTTGCTCGGTGGTGCGGCAGGGGGGGGCAATGGCCCCGAATCTTTCAACGAACGGGAGCTGTTGTACAAAATCTTGTTTGACATGCGCCGCGATGTCAATGACCTGAAAAAGTTGGTGTTGAAAGTCTTGAATAATGAAGCCTACGGTAGTGATATTTTGCGGGAGCACGATGGGCTGTTTAACGGTATTGAAGCAGAAAGTGCATTCACAAAGCCACATTCAGATACCAAACTTTTGCCCAGCCATAGTCAGCACCAACCAACGGTAAGCACCGGTCAACCAACGCAGAGTACTACCCCAAACATTATTCAGATTTCGCCTTACGACGACGTGGAAGACATTGCCCACGAAACCGCCGAAGACGAGTCACTGGCGGTGGAGCAGAAAGAAAAAGAAATGATTATCAAGGCCTTACAGCGGAGTAATGGCAAACGGAAGTATGCAGCACAGGCGCTCGGGATTTCGGAAAGAACGCTGTATCGAAAAATTAAGCAGTATGATATTGAAGAAGAATAAGTGGGGAGCGAGAAGCGAGAAGTGGAGAGTGAGAAATTATTTTATGCTGGTCTCACTCCTTGCTTCTCCATTATACTTGAATTCCTGTGGGATTTACTCTTTCAGTGGCACGTCGCTGTCGTCCGATATTAAGAGTGTGACGGTGGTCAACTTCACGATGGCTACCGCGGGTGGGCCTGCCAACTTGGCCTTGCAGTTCAACGAAAAAATGAAGGAATATTACCAGCGAAATACCAGTTTGGCGCTGTTGCCTTCCAACGGTGACATGCAGCTCGAAGGTACCATTACGGGCTATGAGGTGATTCCTGCCGCGCCAACGGCCAACGACCAGGCGGCCCTCAACCGGTTATCTATAACGATACAGGTAAAGTTTACCAATAATAAAGACGAAGAGAAAAACTTTGACCAAAGCTTTAGCTTTTTTAAAGACTTCCCCCAGAATCAGACACTTAACCAAGTAGAAAGCAGGCTCGTACCCCTCATTTTGGACCAACTCGTGCAGGATATCTTCAACAAGTCGGCAGGCGACTGGTAAGTTTTTATACAAATCGTTCTTGTTGTCTGCGAATCGTAGTATCTTCGCTACCTAAAAAAATAAAAGTTGTTCGTTTTCCTTTCGAGAAAGAAGGCCAATGACGGATTGAATTACTGACCCCATTGTATGAATAATCGTTACGTTAAAGAGTCATTTTCGTACTGGACGGCTCACCCCGACGATACTTCCGAAAGCGATATTTCGCAATTAGTGGAAGCCGCCGAGACTTATCCTTACTGTCAGTCATTGCACATATTAATCGCCAAAGCAATGGCCGTCCATCACCCTGAGCAAGCCGAGGCGTGCATTCAAAAAGCGGCAGCCTATTCTCTCAGCCGCAATACGTTACGAAAATTAATCCAGAATGAATTTGAATGGTCGCCCAATTTGCGTAGCCGTCAGTTTGAAAATGTATTGATTTGGCCAGGTGATTATCAGAAACCTGCCGCCACTTCGTATACCAAGCAGGAATGGAAATTGCCTGAATTGCCAAAAATTTCCTTTTTTGATGCGCCAGAAACCCCGCAGCCAAAACCAAGTCTTCCCGAATTGCCACCCATAGACGATACTACCTTGCGCGAAAACGCACTACAAACCGAATTGGAACAGATTGAGAGTTCAGTGATGGAAGAAAGCCAACCGGACCAACGTGAGTTGGAGCGTCAGCGTCAGATTCAGATAATTGACAGTTTTATTGAGAATGAAGCCCGCATGGGTCCAATCCGCGCCAACTTCAAAGATTTGGCCAACCAAGAGCAAGAAGACCTTGCAAAAAAACGCAATACGAACTTCTCAAGTGGGGCCGTCAGCGAGGGAATGGCTAAAATTATGGCTCGACAAGGGAAAATTGAACGGGCAATTGAAATCTACGAACAACTAATGTTGAAAAAACCAGAAAAAAAAGCGTACTTTGCCGAAAAAATTAAGGATTTAACAACTGAGTAAAACGTTAGAAGTGTAAAGTTAAAAGTGGAAAAAGGAGAGGTAAGGGGTAAATGTGAAGAGGAAAAGAAAATTTGTTCAAAACAGAGAACTGGCCTTTAAACGTAAACTGCTTCCCAAAAACCTGAAACTTTCAACCAAAACCTGAAACTGTAGACTCTAAACTGTAAACTACAATGTTCACCGTATTTATTGTAATAATCGCCATCATCGCTGTATTATTGATTTTGATTGTTTTGGTACAAAATTCAAAAGGTGGCGGATTGACGGGCGAATTGGGCGGAATGGGCGCTACGCAAATGTTTGGCGTAAAACGTACCACCGACTTGTTGGAGCAAATTACTTGGGGCTTGGTAGGTGCTTTGGCCTTACTTTGTCTCGTGTCTAATTTGTTTATCGGTACTCCCCAAGCCGATGCCGGCATTAACAGCGTAAACGTAGAAAAGGCAAATCAGCGCTCGGTACCTGCCGCGCCAGCCCCAGCCCCTACTACCACTCCTGCGCCTGCACAGCAACAACCTGCTCCTGCGCAGAAGTAAGCAAAACATTTTTTAGCTCAAAAGCCCCGAAATTTTCGGGGCTTTTGTTGTTTTGGGGGGGAGAACAGTAGACAAGTTAGGCCGCAGCGGCTGTCACCAGCTCAACCATGATGCGTTGGAGTTCGGCCTGGTGGGTTTGGACCTCGGTCATGTTCTCAAAATACATCATTCGGCGGTCTTTGTAATCACCTTCCAATAGCACTGAAGCAATATTGACAATGGCCGCATGATGAAATACCAAATGGACTCTTTGGGTCATTCGTAGATTGAACGTGACCAAGTCTACCTTTGCATAATAACTCGGCGCATTCCATTTGATGCGTTCCCTCAGGGCAGGATGCGCGGCCATGATGATGGCTCTAAGGGCGTTAATTTCGGCCTTGAGTGGATGCTCCAGTAGCTGCATGTAATCGCTCACCTTTTCGGCATCCGTTTTTGGGGGAGTGATTGGTTTGGGCATAGTTAGTAATGTTATTCGTTAAGCTAAATAGCAAAGGGTAATGCTTGGGCCGCCCTCACGCTACAGACTTTTACCCCCTTTACTCGCTGCTTTTTTCAAATTTTCTTTTACTCTAAACTGCACCATTTGGGTGATGAGGTCGAGGGGGAGGGGTTGGCCCAGCGGAAATTGAACGGTTCCTTTGGATAATTTATACGGTGTTAGTTCATTTTTGAAGGCCTCAATGCCCGATGCCCCCGGATAAAACCCGATGTGGTGCTTATAGGCCGCAAAATGCACTAAGTTTCCTTTGAGGCTAAAGGTCGGGATTCCGTAACTGATTTTTTCTTCGGCGTCGGGGGCAGCGTCTTTTATGGTGGCTCTGAGCTGCTCTAATGTTTCCTGTGTTTTGGGGGGAAAGCCCGAGATAAACGCATCGATATTGCTGATTTTGATGTCGTGCATGGCCATAGGGAGAAGGTTTTAAAGGGTAAAAATAGGTTTTTTTGCCCGTATGCACATAAACGCAGGAAATTCGTTCAATTCACGGTAATGTTTGGGGTCAAGTTCTTTGAATTTTTCTACGGGTTTGGGTTCGAGCAGGGTATCAAGTTGGAAACCGTTGACGAGCAGCGGCATAATGCAGGCTTCTAGCGGCCGCCTGAAACTGTGAATGTCGACGGGCTTTCCAAAACCTTTCCACGTACACATGACGGGTTCGGTTTCAAAATAACGGGTGGATTGAAAAAAGGTAAACTCAAAAAACGGATGCTCGATAGAAATAACTAAGTGTCCGCCGGGTTTCAGAAGCCGATAAAATTCCTGGAGGGTTGGGGTCCAGTCTTCTACATAGTGCAATGCCAACGCGCAGATAATCAGGTCGAAAGAAGCAGATTGGAGTTGGGGCAGCGGGGTGGATAGGTCATGAACAAAAAAAGTGCCGTTGCCTTTATTGCGCTCAATGGCCAACTCCACCATGCGCGGACTAATGTCAAATCCTGTGACAATTGCGCCATTTTCGAGAAATATTTCGGCGTATTTGCCAGGGCCACATGCGGCATCGAGTATGTGTTGGCCATTCATTTCTGGAATCAGCGAGAGTGTATTGGGGCGGTCGTAGTAAGCGTTGTGTGGTTTATGGTCAATGAGCGCATTGTAGCGCTCGGCCAAAGATTCGTAGGCTTCAATGATTTTTTGTTTCATGGATTTTTGGGGTTATTTATCAAAATCTCAACATCATTGAATGTATTCCTGAAACGAAACGCCATCAAGCGGCCAAACCATCAATACGCTACAATTGCCCGCCGTGGGGTCTTCCAGGTAATGATAAATGGGCTGTACCCACTCAAACCCCGCCTTGCGCTGTGGCGTGATGGTGGGGTCGGTGAGTTCATTGTTTTTTAGTTTTTCGCAATAGGTCTCAATCGAAAACTGATCTTTGTAACGGGCATACCCAATCGTCATGCCCACCAGAATTTGCCCCTTCATGTCCAACGATTTGACCAATTCTTGCTGCGTGTTGTATAATTCAGTAGAAAGTTTTTGCCCCCGATACGCGGGCAATACCCCAATGTCAAACTGATAGAGCCATTCTCCGTTGGTGAGATGGGAGTTGGTAATCCATAAATTATCAGTGACTTCCATAAAAGTGTGGTCGAGTTTTGGGAACTCAATTCGGAGGGTACTAGATGACGCAATGACTTTGTCGTGGTCGGTAATGACGAGTTGCCCCTCGGGAAAAATGCGGATGTGATTGGCAAAATGTGCCTTTGTCAATAGCTCATGCGATGCAAGAGTAGGGAAACAAATCCGCTGCACTTCTTCCATTTGCTTTGTATCGGCGGGAGTGGCCGTTCGGAGCGTGTATTTTCCCTCCTTTATTTTTTTGTGTATCATTGACCGTTGGAATTTTACCAAAAAACCATTCTACTTTCGATAAAATAAACGGGTACGATAACGGCTAGTTTATCTTCAGACGGTTTCCTTTTTTTGATGCCAAAGGTAATGGGAAAGAAATAGAAAGGCAATTGGCAAGACCATAAAGGTAATTTGGAGCTGAAATCCTTCCTTGGAGATGATTGAATAGGCCGCCCCTATCAAATCAAAAAACAAACCAGCATACGCCCATTCTTTAATACGATTAAAGTTCGGAATAAGGATAGCCACCACTCCCAATGCTTTGGCTACGCCTAAAAAAGGAATGATGTATTCGGGGTAGCCCAAGCCCGTTACCATCGTGACGGCTTCTGGCACCGAGAGAATATCGGGAATGGCTGAAAATAACATAAATGCCCCGAAAATGCCCGTAATGACCCAATAAGTAATGTTTATTTTTTTCATTTTTGCGGTTGGTTAAGCGGGGAGGCCCGTCAAGACGCTCCCCAGAGAGGTTAAGAAAGAGACGCCAGAACCTCATCCAATCCTTCCATGGCTATCGTCAAACCTTCTTTGAAGCCCATTTGGATGGTTGCTTCTAGTTGAGCCAAGTCATTGTAGGTGATAAGAATGGTTACCAGCGTAGCACCGCCCTTATCTTGAAAATTGTTTGTCCATTTTGACTGCGGTAGTTCGGGATTGACGTTTCCCTCTGCATCCGAAAAACCGTCCGTTCCGCTAAAACTCTCTTTAGGGTGGATGGTCCGGTAGTTTGTCAGCCCCCAATGCTCCTCGCCTTCAGGACCGACCATCGCGTAAAGCCAATGCCCACCTTCTCTGAAATCCATCGTTTTGGTGCGGGCTTTCCAAGGTTTGGGCGCCCACCATTGGTCAAGGATTTCGCTTTTGGTGAAGGCATCCCATACCAAAGGAAGTTGGGCGGCAAATTCTCTTTTTACCGTGATTGAATGGGTCGCTTTGTCGACGGTAAAGTCCATTAATAAGGCATTTTTCATGGTTTTATTTATTTTGTAGGTTCAATAATACATCATCAAGCTGATTAAAGCGGTCTTCCCAAAGGGCTCTGAATTTTTCGAGCCACTGATCAATTTCTTTCATTTTAGTAGGGTTGAAGTGGTAATAAATTTCCCTGCCCGCCTGTTGTTGCCTGACCAGTTCACATTCGGTTAAAATTTTTATGTGCTTAGAAACTGCCTGTCGGCTCGTGTCAAAATGCTCCGCGAGGGCGTTTGGGGTCATGGGCTGTAAGGCAATGAGGGCAATGATGGCTCTTCGGGTGGGGTCGGCAATGGCCTGAAATACGTCTCTTCTCATTACTTTTCTAATCTATTATGCAACTAATCGGTTGCAAATATAAGTGCAGCTAATTGGTTGCGCAAATATTTTTTCATTTTTTGTTAAAATCAAAAATGAAGGAAGACTAGTGGAGCAGTAAAAATGTGAGGTCTGTCAAGTAAAACGGATAAAAAATTCCCCGAAAAAGGGAAATTTATTGAGTGGGTGGAATCAGGCGTGTTACTTCTTGACCCTAACATATTTTTCGATGTTGATGCGGTCAATCCCCGCACTGGCTACTTTTTCCACGCCGTACTGAATGAGCGTATCATTTTTTATACTGATGGCAAACTTAAAAGCGTTCCGCTCCCCATCCCTGGCGCTGCAATAATCTAGCTGTTCGGTGTAGTTACTGTCGACGAGGGTATAACTGCCCCCGCCCGCCGAAAAAACGGCTGTGGAGTCTTTTCCTTGATTTAAATCATGGTGTAAAAATGCAAAATGGCTATCGTTAATGATTTTAATAAACGAGGTATTTTGGGTATAATCCGTTACGGTCGTATCGCCTTTCTCAATGAGGGTGCCCGTCAATAACTTCCATGTGCCGACAAGGGGCGGAGAGGAAGGTTTCTTGGAGTTATCGGTGGTTTCGGCCACGCACGACAGCAAAAATATGCTAAGGAAGAGGCAAGAAATGATGATTTTCATGAGAAACAGGTTAAAAATAAAGGGTTTAGGGTTTGTACTTTGGGTGTTGTCGTTACCCTTGCGCCAAAGATAAGGAGATTGGCAGCGATAATACCGTTAGCAGCTATTTTTGACTATTCCGTTGGGTAAGATAACTGTAAGCAACACAATAGGTCTGGGTCTCCACTTTAAATAAATGAACATTTTTTTTGTTCATAATTTGGGCATTTTAGAGGGTCTTAAATCCTCTTTTTAGGTGACCATGACGAGTGATTTTGGTCTATTATAATAAGGGGTAAATACTTTTGAAGTTTTATAATGTCTTCCTAGTGACAATT
>JAIXPV010000241.1 GCA_027486105.1 Runella sp.
CCCAAACCCTCAACACCTATCCGTTTTCGGACCCTGACCCCGTTCCCCAACCTGGTCGGGTATATCCTTATTTTAGGTATGACGGCTACACCGCTCAACCCGTGATGAAAAAATGGAAGTTTGTTGAACTGGAAAACGACTACATTAAAGTGTACATCACGCCCGAAATTGGGGGGAAGATTTGGGGGGCGTATGAAAAGTCAAGCGATTATCCGTTTATCTATTTCAACCACGTTGTCAAATTCAGAGACGTGGCCATGCGCGGGGCGTGGACGTCGGGTGGGATAGAAATCAACTTCGGCGACATTGGTCACGCGCCTACGGTCTCGGCACCCGTCGATTATTTTACCCGCACCAACGACGATGGGAGCGTCAGTTGCTTTTTGGGGGCGTGGGATTGGTCAGCCCGCACGCGCTGGATGGTGGAGGTCAATCTGCCGAAAGACAAAGCATACTTTACTACCAAATCACATTGGTACAACGCAACACCCTTAGAAACAAGCTATTACCACTGGATGAATGCGGGTTTCAAAGCCGCTGGCAATCTTGAATTTGTGTTTCCGGGTACACATTACATCGGCCACAACGGCGAGGCTGGCACGTGGCCGCGTGATTCGCTGGGTAGGAACTTAAATTTTTACGAACAAAACAACTTCGGTTCTTATAAATCTTATCATGTGTTGGGAAAAAACACCGACTTTTTCGGTGGTTTTTGGCACAACGACAACATGGGTTTTGCCCGATATTCACCCTATCACGAAAAACTCGGCAAAAAAATATGGATTTGGGGGCTTTCTCGCCAAGGTATGATTTGGGAAAAGCTCCTGACCGACAATGATGGGCAATACGTTGAACTACAATAGGGGCGATTGTTTAATCAAGCATCTGAAGGCAGTATGTACAGTCCTTTCAAGCACGTTTCATTCATGCCCTACACGCACGATAGTTGGACGGAATACTGGTTTCCTATCAAAAACACCCGTGGCCTGACCCACGCTACGCCGCAGGGTGCTATGAATCTACGCGTGCAGGAAGGCTGGCTTAAACTTGACTATTGCGCGGTTTCGATGGTACTTGATACCTTGAAAGTGCTGGAAGGAAATACGCTTGTTTTGGCAAAAAAACTAGCTTTAAAACCCCTTGAAATGGTGCGTGATTCGGTAAAGTGGACGGGCGATTTCGCCTCGCTCAGGATTCAGGTCGGTGCAGAGATTCTGGCCGATGGAAGGTTGACAAATACCCAACGGTTTTTAGGATTTGCAAACAAGTTTGATTGGAAATCAGATTATGGCATGTATCTCCACGCCAAAGATTTGATGAATCAACGCAACTACATAAAGGCAGATTCAATCATTAACAGGTTACTGGAAAAAAGCCCTTCTTTTAAGCCTGCGCAGGTCTTACAGGCAGAAGTGAATTATGTCAGGGGATTCACGGTCGGTGCAGGTACAGTTGCTGACTTTGTGGTAGGGGATAATGCGTATGATGCTAAAGCAAATTTTATTGCCGGCATGGCCCACGAAGGTATAGGAAGATTGACGGCGGCCAAAGACCGCTTCGCTACGGCATCTCTCGACCCTACTTATCGCGCTGCGGCGCTGTATCATTTGGCAAAAATGGAGGTCAGAGAGAAAAGTTATGCCAAGGCGTTGGCACTTTTACAGCAGTTGTTAGAACGTCAGGCCGACCATTGGGATGCTAAAGCCCTCGAAATCGTGATGTTGCGCCTGTTGAAATCAAATGAAGCGGCTTTACAAAAAGCTAAAGAGATTTTGCAAAACGACCCGCTTAATCATCTCGTTCGGTTTGAAATAGCCCGGATGACACAGAACCCCGAAGATAAACAGCAGTTTATGGGAATGATACGGAGTGAATTGCCTTCTGAAACCTACTTGGAAATGGCTATCAGCTATGAAAAACTGGGGCTATACCAAGAAAGTCTGGAGGTACTGGAATTGTCAGTTTCCAATCCAATGGTGAATCTATGGAAGGCGTATTTGTTGGATAAATTGAACCAAAAAACGGAATCGATTAAAGCCCTGGAAGCCGTGATCTTGGCCTCTCCTGAGGGTGTTTTTCCTTTTCGTAACGAAACGGTGGAAGTTTTAAAATGGTCTTTGACGCAAAAACAGCATTGGAAATTACGCTACTATCGGCATGTCGCAACGGCTTCAGTTCGTGGTATGCACGATTTACAGGACTTTATGGCGATCGAAAGAAACGACACGCCGCCTGATTTTTTTTCTTACTATTTGTACAAAGCGGAGGCATTGAAAAAGGACAAAGTCCAAGTTAAGACCGCACTCGAAAAAGCCTATGAATTGGCACCAAACAGTTGGCGAACCGTAAAAGCGCTCGCGGATTTTTACGCCGAAAATGGCCAATTAAAAAAAGCCCTTGACATAAATGAATCACGACTTTCTAAGTCTCAAAGACTTGGAAAGTCTGAAACCCCGCTGCCCGACCACGAAGTGTATATTTTGGGTCAACAACGGGCGCGGTTGCTCCTAAAATTGGAGCGCTACAAAGAATGCATTGAGCTGATGCAATCTTTGAACATTCTGCCCAACGAAGGCGCTTCGGGCGCTCATGCGTTGTTTAGAGAAGCCAATATTCGGTACGCCGCCGAATTGTCTAACCGAAAAAAATACAAAGAAGCACAACTCTATCTGGAACAGGCCGAAACATGGCCCGAAAACCTGGGCTCAGGAGAACCCTACAATCCTGACAACCGCTTGACCTTGTACCTGAAAAAATTCGTGAATCAAAAACTTAAAAATAGAGGGCCCGACGCTGTCGATTTATTGAAATTGAGCAAAGGTCTTTCGGCCAAAGAATTTGATTTACTGAAACTGTTTGAATAAGGCAATGGCCGCTTTAAAAGCTGTGATAAAAATATTTCCAAAGAGCCGTTTTTTAACTTTCGTAACTACCTGAAATTTACGTTGATGTCTATTTTTAAATACTTCTTTATGCTTGCCTTGGGGGCGATTGTGGTATCGTGCCGCACCGATTCCGATACCCTGTTTACCCGCTTGGACGCCGATGATACGGGGGTGGCCTTCAATAATTTTGTGGAAGAAGACGCCGACAACAATGTGCTGGGCTACGGCTATTTCTACAATGGTGGGGGAGTGGCTGCGGGCGACTTTAACAACGACGGCCTTGTTGACCTGTATTTTACGGGAAATATGGTGGCCGATAAATTGTATTTGAATACGACTGAAAAAGGTGAAGGTATCACTTTTGAAGACATCACCGAAGCCGCAGGAATCAAACACAGCGGCTGGAAAACGGGCGTGTCGGTCGTTGATATTAACAACGACGGTTGGCTGGATATTTACGTTTCCCGTTCGGGTGCCGAAGACCCAAATTTGCGTCGTAATCTATTGTATATCAATCAACGTAAAGGTAGAAATGAAGTGAGATTTGTTGAAAAAGCTGCCGAATATGGCCTTGACGATCCTTCATATACCACGCAGACTGCCTTTTTTGATTACGACAAAGACGGAGATTTAGACTGCTTTTTGCTGAACCATTCGGTGCAAGAATACGCGGGTTTTAGCAATTTGATTGCCCAATACCGCGAGCAAACCGATACCCGTTATGGGAGCAAATTGATGAGAAATGACGCTGGGAGGTTTGTGGATGTATCTCGCGAAATGGGTTTGATTAACAACGTTTTAAGTTTTGGACTAGGGCTAAATGTGACGGATTTGAACAACGACGGCTGGCTGGATTTATACGTATCTAACGACTACAACGAGAACGATTATTTGTACATTAACCAACAGGGGAAAGGCTTCAAAGAATCCATTCGGGAAGCCATGGGACACACGTCTCTGTATTCGATGGGGACCGATGCCGCCGATGTCAACAACGACGGATGGATGGACATTGTGACGTTGGATATGTTGCCCGCCCAAAACGAACGCATCAAACTCACCGCAGGGGATGATAATTACGACAAATACCAATCGCTTATCCGCGCGGGCTTTCATCAGCAGACAATGCGGAACATGTTGCAGTTGAATACGGGCCTCCCAACCTCCCCTCAGCTAGGGGGCAGAGTCGGATTTTCTGAAATCGGGCAATTGGCGGGAATTTCTAATACGGATTGGAGTTGGTCGGCGCTGTTTGCAGATTTTGACAATGACGGGTTCAGTGACTTGTTTATCACTAATGGATACGCGCGGGATTATACCAACATGGAATTTTTGAAATACTCAGCAGACCTACAGACTGAAATTAGACAAACGGGTAAAAACCCCGAAACGATGGACGTAATTGCCAAAATGCCCCCCATCAATGAGCCTAATTATATATTTAAAAACAAAGGCTTTACGGAGTATGGAACGTGGGCGGGGGGCTTTGATAACAAAATAAAAGAGTGGGGTTTTGAGCAAGCGAGTCAATCCAACGGGGCGGTTTATGCTGATTTGGATAACGACGGTGACTTGGATTTGGTAACAAATAATGTGAGCGAAAAAGCCTTTATTTACCAAAACAACGGACAGCAGAAAAATCCGCAGAACTACCTTCAAGTAGTGCTCAAAGCGCCAAACGAAGCCTTGAAAGTCGGTACTAGAGTACGTGTATATTCCAAAAAAATGGTGCAGACACAGGAGTTTCAGCCGGTACGTGGGTTTCAGTCGGCGATGTATGTGCCGCTGCATTTTGGGCTTGGAAAAACAACAGAGATTGATTCTCTGACCGTCACTTGGGCCGATGGGAGAATCCGTTCTGTCAAAGCCGCCCAAACCAATCAACGCATGATTACGGATTATGCAGACGCAATTTTGCACACTTCTGGTCTCTCACCTTTCCCTTCTCAGCAGACCCTGCTTACGCCAGTTTCGTCCTCTCTATTTACCCATTCGATTCCGTTGGTCAATGATTTTAAAATTCAGACGCTGCTGCCCCAAATGCTTTCGGGGGTTGGACCCTGCATGGCTAAAGGAGACGTAAACGGCGATGGTCGTGAGGATGTATACATCGGCGGTGGACGCGGGCAGGCAGGTGGGTTGTTTGTCCAAACGGCGGCGGGTTTTGTCAACTCTTCACAGTCAGATTTTCAAAAAGATGCCGCGTTTGAGGATGCAAGTGCGGTTTTATTTGACGCCGACGGCGATGCCGATTTAGATTTGGCGGTAGTCAGTGGGGGCTACGCTCTAAGCCCTGAGGATTCGCTCTTGCAACCTCGGTTGTATTTTAATCAAAAAGGAAAATTTGTAAGAATCAACCCGCCCGACGGTTCTAAACCGTCAGACGGGTTAAAATCGCCTCAACCATACGATAGTTCTAGATTGTCAGATGATTTGAGCAAGCTACGCGTCAACGCATCTGTAGTAGTGGCGGCAGATGTTGACGCTGATGGTGACCAAGATTTGTTCATCGGGGCGCATTGCCTACCCAGAAGGTATCCCGAGGCGCAGAAATCGGTTTTAATGCAAAATGACGGCAAAGGGAATTTTTCGTTAATGCGTACTTTTTCACATTCATCATTGGTAATGGGAGCATCTTTTTCTGATATAAATGGTGACAAAAAGCCTGATTTACTCCTTGTGGGTGAGTGGATGAAACCCACCGTGTATCTCAATCAAAACGGAAAATGGAGTGAGTACCAAGAAGCGACAAAATCGCTCAATACTCAGCTGTCATACGCGCTCACAAAAGCAGATTTAGACA
>JAIXPV010000378.1 GCA_027486105.1 Runella sp.
ATCAACCCGCATTTTTTATTTAATACCCTCAATAACCTGTATTATTTGGCCTTTACCAATTCTCCCAATACCACAGAAGTAATTGCCAAATTGTCGCAAATGATGCGGTACATGATTTACGACTCCAACCACGCTAAAGTACCGTTGATGAAGGAAATCGAATACATGAAAAATTATATTAGCCTCGAAAAACTTCGCCTTAATGAGCCTATTCCCATTAATTTTGAGGTGACTGGCAATACCAACGGCGTGCTGATTGTGCCTTTAATTTTTATTAGTTTTCTCGAAAATGCCTTTAAACACGGTGTCAGCAACAATTTTGCAGGAGCGTGGATTACGGCTGATATTTTATTGGAGGGAACAGCCTGCATTTATACAGTTGCTAACAGCAAGTTACCGCAAAGTTTGGTAAATCAGGAGGAACAATCGGGGATTGGGTTAAAAAACGTAAAGAGACGTTTAGAATTGAGTTATCCAGATAATTTTGAACTAGAAATCGAAGACAACGCTGATGAATATCGCGTACGGCTAAAATTAAACTTGGTATGACCCTGACCTGCGTAGTGGTGGAAGACGAGCCGCTGGCTCGGAATCTACTGGAGCAATACATACTGAAAGTGAGCCACTTGCAACTAATTAAGTCGTTTGCCAATCCATTGGCAGCATTAGAGTTTTTGCGCAACAACTCCGTTGATATTCTTTTTTCTGACATTCAAATGCCCGAAATCACGGGCATTTCCCTGCTGAAAATACTACCCAAAAAGCCATTGGTCATTCTTACTACGGCCTACTCAGAATACGCCATTGAAGGCTATGAACTGGATGTGCTGGATTATTTACTAAAACCCATTACGCTGGAGCGATTTTTGAAGTCTGTCGAAAAAGCCACACAACGACTTTCCGCCGCGCCCCCGCAACACGCTCTCGAAACCGCCCCTCCCATTGACCAAACACAAGCCTCCATTTTTGTCAAAGACGGCACCAAGTTGGTCAAAATTCGGCTTAATGAAATACTTTACATCGAAGGGCTAAAAGACTACGTCACGATTCATACCAAAGAGAAAAAAGTGGTAACGTTGCAAACATTGAAGTCGTTGGAAGCCCAGCTTACCCCTCATCATTTTATTCGCGTGCATCATTCCTTTCTCGTATCATTTGATGCAATTGACACCATTGAAAAAGAAAAGATACAAATCGGGAAAGTGTGGATTCCGATCAGCGATACCTACCGTAAAAGCGTAAAAGAATTCATTGAACGCAAACAAAGTTAGCGCGACATCCTCATGGGAATTCCCCGCTCGTGCAAATACTGCTTCAGAGCTGTAATCTCAATTTCTTTAAAGTGAAAAATACTCGCTGCCAAGCCTGCGTCAGCGTAACCAGTGGTAAATACTTCATAAAAATGCTCCATCGTACCCGCCCCACCCGAAGCAATCACGGGAATATTGGCGTTGCGCGATATGGTAGAAGTTAGTTCCAGCGCAAAGCCATTTTTGGTACCATCGGTATCCATTGAGGTCAGCAAAATTTCTCCCGCACCGCGCTCTTCTACTTCCTTGGCCCATTCCAACGTGAGCAGTTCGGTTGGCTTACGCCCGCCGTGGGTATGAACAAAATTAGAAGCGGCCGCCGCTGCGGTCAGAAGTTTATCTGACCTCTCAACCTGTCGGGTATCAATCGCTACCACAATACACTGACTACCAAACTCCAATGCCAACTCATTGATTAAGTCAGGATTACGAACCGCCGCTGAATTGATAGAAACCTTATCAGCACCCGCGTTGAGCAGCGCCGAAACATCAGCTTTGGAGGAGATTCCCCCACCAACGGTAAAAGGGATATTGATGGTATGCGCCACCCGACGTACCAGTTCTAGGAGGGTTCCACGCCCTTCGACGGTAGCCGTAATATCCAAAAACACCAGCTCGTCGGCTCCCTGCTCGGCATATACGGCGGCGAGTTCGACGGCATCGCCAGCGTCGCGGAGATTTACAAAATTGACTCCTTTTACAGTGCGCCCGTCTTTCACATCAAGGCAAGGTATAATACGTTTTGTGAGCATTTAACTATATTTCTTAAAGTTAACTTTTTCCATCATGCGCTCCGGACACGCCAACGCCGTAAATCCAAATTGCTCATACAGGCCGTGCGCGTCGGCCGTTGCCAATGACCATCTACGAAACCTCTGCAATTCGGGGATTTGATTAAAAATACATTCCATCAACCATTTTGACAGCCCCTGCCCCCGGTAGGTTTCGACAATAAAAACATCAGCTAAGTAGCCATAAGTAGCAAAATCAGTAACCACCCGGGCAAAACCTATTTGTTTTTGGTGGTGATACACCCCCAAGCTCAACGAATTTTGAATAGACCGCTCCACTATGTCGCGGGGGATGTTTTCTGCCCAATACGAATGTTTTGACAGATAATCGTGAATCAAGTCAAGGTCTAATTTTGACTTTTGGGTAGAAATCAAAAAAGCTTCTTTCTGAAATTCATGAACAAGGGTATCGAGCAATGACATGGCTATTGGCAATTATTAGCCCACAAAGAACCGAAAAAAAGGCGATTTTTCTGCGTTATTGTTTGGCGACTTCTGGTTTGACCGCACCAAAATTCTGCACAAAACGACCAAATGGCGCGCTGCAAGTACCGTAGGGGTCTTTGGAAATTCGGGCGGCCGTGCCCAGATGGGTGTAGGTGGAGTCTAGGAGATTTCGGCGGTGACCAGGTGATTTCATCCATTCATCCACGGCCTCCTGGGCAAAGCCCTCGTAAGTATAAGGATGATAAACCGTTTTGCCCCCGCAATCAAAATACTCAAAAGTACCGTC
>JAIXPV010000304.1 GCA_027486105.1 Runella sp.
CGTCAAATTTCAACTCACAGATATATTCGTAGACTTCGCCGTAAAGGCCCTTCCGCACGCGCTCGTCAAAGTCCCGCAAATCCTGCTCATTATAGGTATTGCCCAATGAAAGCATCGGATAACGGTGTGTTACGGTCTCAAAATTTTTCGTAATTCCCCCTCCTACCCGCAGCGTAGGAGAATCTTCACGGCGTAAATCAGGATATTGGCTTTCCAGTTCAGCCAGCTCTTTGAGGAGTATATCAAACTCATAATCAGTGATTTCCGAGACACTTTCTTGGTAATATCGGTGATTATAATGATTCAGTAAGTCGGTAAGCTCATTGATACGTTCGGCAGGATTTTGCATAGGACGGGTGGTAAGCTGGTCTTTTGGTACTCGCGAAGTTAGGGAAGCTAATTTTTCAAACAAAGGAAGTTTCCATTAGATTCTGTAATAAATTTCTATCTTCGCTTTTCAGTAAAGCACCCAAAATAAAGGAACGCTCAAAACAAGACCTGCATCGGACTTCTTAGCTGAATTGAAGGAGGAAGGCTTACTATGAGTATTGTTATTACTTCTCCAAATTTTGAAAAAGAAGCAAAACGCCTTATCAAAAAGTACCGCTCTTTGGCTCAGGAATTAGCTGTACTCATCGACGATTTAGCCAAAAATCAAACCCAACGAGAGAGTTTATTCAAACCACCAAAGAAGGCTACAAAGTAGGGGTACAGGGATAAGTGATTGAATTGTAGTTACCCCATTTCAGCGGCGCGCTTGGCGGGTAAAAAATGGTTCCGGACAGTAAAATATTTTTGTCAGTCAACCCAAAATACTTACCTTTGACGTTAGTAACGTAAAACAAAAGTATGATAGTCTCATTTGGTAATTCAAATACTGAAAAAATATGGAATGGGACTAGGGTTAAAAACCTACCTACTGAAATTCAGGAAATAGGCCGAAGAAAACTTAGAATGTTGAATAACTCGGTTGATATCGCAGATTTGAGGATTCCTCCATCCAATAGATTAGAAAAATTGCAGGGGAAATCAAAGGAGTATTACAGCATCAGAATTAACGATCAATGGCGTATTATTTTTAAATGGAATGCGGGAAACGCTTCTGAAGTTGAAATTGTCGACTATCATTAAAAAAATGGAAAAACTAAAAAATATACACCCAGGAGAAGTGCTTTTGGAAGAATTTCTTATTCCTTTGGCTATTTCTGCGTATCGGCTGGCAAAAGATATTGATATTCCACAGACAAGAATTTCCGAAATTGTGAAAGGGAATCGCCGAATCACCGCAGATACGGCTTTACGATTAAGTAAGTATTTTGGAAATTCAGCTAAATTTTGGCTTGGATTGCAAGATGACTTTGATATTGAGGAAGAAATTTCTGCCAAAGGAACAATGCTTGAATCAATAAAGGCTTTCAATCAAAACGCTGCCTAATAAGGGGGCCAGTTACCCCATTTCAGCGGCGCGCTTGGCGGGTAAAAAGGACACAATGATGGTTACCGAAATGACCAACAAAGCCGTAATCACAAAATCTTGCCACACCATTTTGACAGGGTAGGCATCCACCAATGAACTCACCATTCCCATAGAAACCAAGCCATAGGTTTGCTGCGCCCAACACACAATCACGCCCAAAATCAACCCCACCACGGCGCCAGAAAAAGCCACCAAGCCCCCTTCAAACAAAAAGATGCGCTTGACCATGCTGCTTGTGGCGCCCATTGCAAAAAGCATTTTGATGTCATCACGTTTTTCAATAACGAGCATGGAAAGCGAGAAGAAAATGTTGACCGCAGCCACCAACACAATCAACCCCAAGGTAACGGTCACAAACAGTTTTTCGAGACGAATAGCGCGCAATAAATCAGCATTCTGCTCGTCGCGGGTACGAATCACAAACGTATCTCCCAAGTGCTTTTCCAAATCTCTTTTGACCGCATCGGCGTCGGCGTTGGGTTGCAGTTGAAGTTCAAACGACGAGCGTTGCGCGCCGTAGCCCAGCAGCTCAGCCGCAAAATCTAGGGGTACAATCACATAATCATCAAACCGCAGTTCGAGCATATACACACCACCTACCCGAATGATTTGCTGATTGAAGGCATCGGGTGAGTTTAGGTTGAGCGAGCGCGTATCTGAGCGAGGGTACCAAAGTTCGAGCGGGGTCAAAATATCGTTGGGATTGATGCTCAGCAATTGCTGCACAGTAGCGCCGACCACGGCTTTAGGCTCCCCGTCGGCTATGACCTGCACGGTTCCGTACACCAGCGCCGTATCTAGTTGATGCCGCTGCTCATACGTAGAATCCACACCTTTGAGCTTGACCACCACGCGGCGGTCGCCGTAGCGCGCCAGGGCGTTGTCTTCAATCACTTGCGTGACAAATTTTACGCCTTTTGTTTGTTTAATTTTCGACAAAAGCGCGGGCGTAACGTCGATGCGCTTGCCTTTGGCTGGCGTAATTTTTAGGTCTGGGTCAAAACTCCGAAACAGTTGCCGGTTTAGTTCTTCCATACCGTTGAAGACCGATAGTACAATCACGAGCGCCATCGTACCTACGCCCACGCCCAACATCGAAATATTGGAAATCAGGCTGATAAAGCTTTTTTTCTTCTTGGAACTGAAGTAACGACGAGCAATAAAAAAGGGGAAATTCATGCTATATTGTCACGCTGAAAGCGTCTATTTTTTGCTTTGAGAGTTTATTTAGGTTCTTTCCAGAACGACAAAATTCACTTTTTAGCTTCTTTTTTCAGTCCAAAACCCGCCCAAGGCTTTGTGGTATCATCTACGACCAACACCCAGTCGCAAGTTGGACAGCTTACGGGCGTTTGGAATTCCTTGACACCGTCGTTTTTAAAATCACCAATAAGGGTAGTGATGCCATCGCGGGGGTTGAACCAGTAAGCCTTTAATTGGGTAGCTTGGAGTTTTGCCAAATCAATTTTCAGGGGTTTGCCCGTTGGGGTATAAGCCATTATGAAATCTTTGTTTTCACCCCAAGCCGCCATTTGATAGCCAGCATCGTCGGGGTTATCGCCTTTCAGCAGCGATTGCTCTGGAATCAGTTGATTCCAAGGGTGTGATTCGTAGAGTTTACGTAAATAGCCCATTTGCCACGCTCCCTCGCTGTCGACTGCCCTTCGCCAATGGGTACGTGCTACGGAGATGGGTTTGTTGCGGTTGGGATCAAAAAACTGCCACACATTGTGGTTGCCGTATGTATGGCCAGCACCGCCTGCCAGCATGGCCCACCATGCAGCCTGCCGGACATCGTGGGCATTAAAATAATCTAGTTCGGGTTTCCAGTTGATAGGATGGTCTTCGTAGCGCGGCTCTCCGTCTAAGGTTGGTTTGACGGGAAACAACTGATAATTCTGGCGTTGCATTACGTAGTTTTTGGCATTACGCACCGAATGTCCCGACTGATACATATTAAAACTCAACCAATTGTCTTTGTGAAAAAATGCCGCCGAATTGCTGTTACCCATAGGATGATATGTCATGAGCTGCGTGCCACCGTTACCCGCCCGAATGCCTTCGGCCATGGCCCTGATGATGGCAAAATGTTTTTCTGCTTCGGGGCTTCTATCCCCGCCCAATATCCAAATGACGGGCTTACCTTTGTAGCGTCGGCCCAACCATTCACCATATATACGAGCGTTTTCGGGGGTAAATACTTCAGGGCCTACGCCCCATTTTTTATTGAATTTATCCCCCCAAGTGGGTAGCAGGCCTGTCACCAATCCCAGCGAGGCGGCCTTGTTGATGACATAATCTACGTGCTGAAAATACAACTCATTGGGCTGCGTTGGGTCATTGTTTTTGAGCGGCAACTGACCGTATTGGTTAGGCTGCGTCAGGCCGTCAAATTCCGCCAAGGCTACCGCCTGAATAACCGTAAAACCCTGTTCGGCGCGGCGTTTTAAATAAAAATCAGCTTCTTCTTTTGTCAACCTATGAAACAATTCCCAAGCGGTATCTCCCAACCAGAAAAACGGCTTGCCATCTCCGCGCGTAATGGTCCGTTTATCAGGCATGATATACAATTTAGACCACTGAGCCTGCTTCGGAGCGGGCTGGGCTCGCAGGAACGAAATCGAGAGCAAAAAAAAGGCTGTACAAAGCGTCAAGATTCTCATCATTTACTGTTTTTTTTAAAGTAACGAAGGTAATTACTTTCGCTATAATATGAAAAGGGGCATCCTCCATTTACTCATGGGCTGGTATCTTCACTATAACATTCCTTAACTTAAGTTGGCAGCGCTGGGATATGGGTAGAAAAAAAATAATTTTCAGTAGGACGGTACAAAATAATAAGAGGGCTCGCATACGAGCCCTCTTATATTGGATTATTCTTTTCCTAATCTGTAGCTGAAAACTCAATAGTCTTTAGCTTAATTAAATGTAGACAAAACTTTTATTTCTTTATTTTTTTGATTGTAAAAGGCACACATATGGCTTCGGTAGGGCAGCAGTTGCCTTCATAGAAAATGTAAGAACAACAACCTTCTGTGGGGCAAGTGGCGTTGGTAGCCGCAAATCGGTAAGAACCCGCTTCGGTAATTTGTATAACGGACGATGTAGCGCCAGAGATTGGTTGGTCATTTCTAAACCATTGAATATTAGTATATCCCGATGGAATGGAAAGTTCAAAAGCCTGTCCTATACAAATTGGTACGGGAACCGTGATACAAGTTCGATCAAAGTCGTCCTCGCTTTCGATGTTGTTGTTTGGAGTAGAGTCAGTATCGGTTTGATCTGCCTTAGAAATTTGGGCCGTAAAATATTGCACACCCGTCTGTGTTACTTGAACTGCTATAGACAAGGTGACGGTTTGACCAACGTCGATATTTCCTATGGTCCATGTACCCGTAGCGGAGTTATAGGTACCAGTAGCTGTGGCAAAAGTTTGGAAATTCATCCCCGCAGGTAAAATATCCTTTACTTCTACACCAGATGCAGGATTTTGCCCTTCATTTTTGACGCTTACAGTTAAAGTGAGATTTGCATTTAACCCCGGCTGCTGATTGCTAACAGCTACGGAAAGCGATAAATCAATAGGAGGATTACAAGTGGCATCAGGGCCTAATTTTTCGACAAATTGCTCTAAAGGAATAACATTCCCACTTGGCGTTTGCCCAGAGCGTGAATAAAAACTACAGGCCGTATTGAGAGAAGCCACACTTCTGGCCGCTGCCACAAAGGGATCAGCTTTAGCTAAGATTCCTACCGGGCTGTAGCAGGCATTGCCTTGGAAGGTAAAAAGAGCAACAGGTGTTCCGTTGGCAAATGGACCATAATCGGTTTCGGTAGCTGTTTTTCCAATGACATAATAGTTATAAGCAGCATCTAAACCCGCGGAGGCAAATATGGCTTGACTGCCCAATTTTAGGGGGTTTTTCTCCCAGGTGCCTTTTATGTCGGTGATATTCTGAATCACAAAATCTTTGGGAACTTTCAGCGATACCTGGGCCGTAGCTCCAAATTCGTTAACGTCGGAGTTGTTAGCGTTTGGCGTAGCATATTTGGGTACCACCCAAACTGTGTAAAGCCCCGTATTGGCTTGGTAGGTCAATTGGTAATTGACTTGATTGGTCGAGAGTTGCTGCGCTGCTACTGTAACAAAGCCAAGAAACCAGATTAGCCCAATCCAAACGATTGTAGATATTCCTTTTTTCATTGTAGTGTATGTTTATATCGTTGAATTTTCAGGTTTTTACAGGGGAGCATCGCGCTCCCCTGAGTCTGTCTATGTTTATTTAGGTAATTGTTCCTGAATGATAAAGAAGTTTTGTTTGAGGGCGTTACCGGGATGGTTGTTGATTACATTTTGGTAGATGTACTCTACATCGTTGGTCGTTCCCTGAAAAATCACTTCTCCATCCATATTAACATCTCCTGTGTAATAGCCTGAAAGAATGAAGAAAGGCAGTAGCAAAGGGTTGCCCGTGGCTGCAATGACTTGCTGATAGATGACATTGACGTCGTTGTCAGTACCCTGATAAATCACTTGGCCGTCATAAAGGGCATTGCCCGCCCACAGGGCTTTTCCCTGAACTACATCCACCTGCGATTGATGCATCGGTGAATTTGCTAAAACATACGTAGGGGTAGCTACCGAACGGAAATCAATCGTGGAAACGATCTGCGTTAACGGCAGGGCTGTTTGCGACATGACTCCCAAATGGTTGCGGTGACGAACCGAGACAAAATAGTTGGCCGCAACAACCGTGTTGAAGGTGATGGGCGAAATACCGTCTACTTCTACAATGTCACCGTCACGTTGAACCAAGGCCGACCGGCTGTCTATCACGACAGTTGAATCATTGGCATCCCGCAATTCAACAAATACCCAGTCTACAACGGCATCTTGACCGCTGACAGTCAACACCGTGTTGGAGGTAATAGTATCAGCGGAAGTAATGGGATTCCAGGCTACGTAGGGCGATTTTCGGGGAATTAGATTTTTCACCCGCAGGTCGTCGCGCATCAGGTTGCCCGAGAATACTCCAAACAATGCTCCCTGCAAATAGACTTTGGGCAAAAGTGTGAGTTTTCCGGGAGTCTGAATTGCGATGGGAGTAGGAACAAAGTTGTTTTGAGGATCACCATCAAAGTCTGGATCGGGATTATTTCCCAACTGCGATTGATCTTTTACGGTTTCGCCCAAGGGACTCTGACCAGTACTGTAAGCAATATTGATATATGAAACCCCAACGAATACATTCGGACTGATTCGCACCGTCAAACTGACGATTCCGCTGTCACCGATAGCCAAGGCATTGCCAGGCAAAAGCAGCTGAGTTTGGCTTGCGGTCCCCGTATAGGTGGGGTTAACGGTAAACTTAGTGCTGGTGATACCCAGAACATTAAAGGTGGCAGGACTTGGGAAAGTTTTGGACAGCGTGTCAAATACCTGTACGTTACTGAGAGGCACATTGCCTACGTTTTTCACTTTGAGGCTGAACGTAACGTCGTACGTATAGTTGAGGTTATTCACAAAGGAGCTAACTTCTTTAGCGATACCAATTTTAGGGTTCTGAGTCAGAGGCACAACCGTGGGGTCGTTGGTGGGGTCGGTGTCAGGATCGGCAGGTGTATCTAACAGCTCATTGCCGCTGTCAGAAACGTCTGTCACATCAGGACCCACTGGAGGAGTGCCCGTCACCGTAGCGCTGTTTTTGACTTCACCTGCATTGACATCTGCCTGCGTGATGGTATAAGTCGCCGTGGCCGTGCCTGTGGCGTTGGGGGCAAGGCTACTCGGAGAAACAGCCAGATTGTTAAGGCTTAATTTCACATCATCAATCGACAGGTTCGTCAGCGTCACGTTGCCCGTGTTGGTCACGGTAAATGTATAGGTTATCACATCTCCTACCGCGCCTGTGCCCCCCACAGCCGCGAGTTTTACTAAGCGTACTTGTGGTGCCGAAGTAATCACCAACACCGTTGGGTCGTTAGTAGGGTCGGCATCGGTCGTACCGTTCAACTTAGGCGATTCGGTAACATCGGGGTTGGCGATGGCCAAGGCGTTGTTATCCGTACCTGCATCCGAAATGTCCGTTACGGGAGTGGCCGGATTACCGTTGGGTAAGTTTGGCGGTGTGCCTGTAACAGTGGCGGTGTTTTCAATTCCACCTGCGTTGACGTCAGCTTGGGTGAGGGTGTAAGTAGCATTGGCCGTACCCGTTGCCCCAGGAGCGAGCGTACTTGGGCTGACGGCTACGTTGCTCAAACTGAGTTTAGCATCCGTTAAAGCCACACCTGTCAGGGTAACATTCCCCGTGTTGGTAACGGTGAAAGTATAGTTTATGACATCACCCACTCCGCGACCTGTCGGTGCGTTGTCGGTGATAGAGGCGATGCTCTTGATTAACTTAATCGAAGGCGTAGGTGTAATCACCAACACCGTTGGGTCGTTGGTAGGGTCGGAATCGGTTGTACCGTTCAACTTAGGCGATTCGGTAACATCGGGGTTAGCGATGGGCACGGCGTTGTTGTTGGTTCCTGCATCCGAAACGTCGGTGACAGTTGAAACAGGTCCACTTGAGGGTGTGCCTGTGACGGTGGCAGTATTTTCAATTCCGCCCGCATTAACATCGGCTTGGGTGATGGTGTAAGTGGCCGTAGCCGTACCTGTTGCCCCAGGGGCGAGTGTACTTGGGCTGACGGCTACGTTTGTCAAGCTGAGTTTAGCGTCGGTCAAAGCAATCCCAGAGAGCGACACGTTGCCCGTGTTAGTTACGGTGAATGTATAATTGATGACATCTCCTACCCCACGCCCCATAGGTGCGTTGTCGGTGATAGAAGCAATACTCTTAATCAGTTTAATCGAAGGAGCACTACAGTCTACGTCAGGGCCTAATTTTTCAACAAACTGCTCTAAGGGAATCACGTTTCCACTTGTAGCCTGTCCGGAGCGAGAATAAAAACTACAGGCCGTATTGAGCGAAGCCAGGGTTTTGGCTGCATCTACAAAAGGGTCAGCTTTGGCTAAAACTCCTACTGCTCCAAAACACGCATTGCCTTGGAAAGTGAAAAGTGGAACGGGAGTGCCGCTGCTAAAAGGGCCATAGTCAGCCTCCGTTGAGTTTTTCCCAATCACATAGTAGAGATAATTCGGGTCTAAACTGGCAGGTGTAAATACTGGTTGACTCCCTAACTTTACCGGGTTTTTCTCCCAAGCGCCCTTAATATCGGTAATATTTTGAATGACAAAGTCTTTGGGTACTTTCAGAGATACCTGCGCTGTGGCTCCAAATTCATTGGTATTCGGATTGTTAGCGTTAGGCGTGGAGTATTGGGGCACTACCCATACTGTGTAAGTTTGTGTTGTAGAATTATACGTCAATTGATAATTGACTTGATTTGTCGACAGTTGTTGCGCTATTGCCGGAAGTACTGCAAAGAGCCATACAAGTCCAATCCAAGTGAAAGAGCGTAATTTATTTTTCATCGTGAGTTACTTGTCAAGTGGTTAATTTTTCATTTAGTTCTTATCGTGGAGGAGATGAACCCCTCCTCCACGATTGGTTTTGCATTTTACTTAGGCAATTGCTGCTGAATGATATAGAAGTTTTGTTTGAGACTATTACCAGGATGGTTATTGATGACGTTTTGGTAGATGTACTCTACATCGTTTGATGTACCTTGGAAAATCACTTCCCCGTCCATATTAATGTCTCCTGTGTAATAGCCCTGAAGAATGAAGAAAGGCAGTCCAATCACATTACCCAGCGCCCCAATGACTTGCTGATAGACAACATTGACGTCGTTGCCCGTTCCCTGATAAGTCACTTGGTCATCATAAAGTGCATTTCCTGCCCAGAGGGCTTTGCCCTGGACAACATTTACTTGGGACTGATGAATCAGTGAGTTGGAGAAAACATAGGTGGGCGTCGTTGTTAATCTAAAATCGACAACTGTAGCAATGTGTGTTAAAGGAAGCGCAGTCTTTGTCATGACACCCAAATGATTACGATGTTTGACAACTACAAAGTAGCTCGCTGGAATTGAGTTGGTGAAGACAACAGATGAGGTACCATCTACATCTACAATATCACCATCTCGTTGCACAAGTGCCGATCGGCTATCAATAATCTTAGTAGAGTCTGTTGAACTACGAAGTTCTACAAATACCCAATCTACAATGGCATTTTGCCCGCTGACAGTCAAAACTGTATTTGAGGTAATGGTGTCGGCGGCAGTAATTGGATTCCAGGATACGTAAGGCGATTTTCTTGGAATCAAGTTTTTAACCCGCAAATCATCTCGCATCAAATTACCTGAGAATACTCCAAACAACGAGCCTTGTAAGTAAACTTTTGGCAAGAGTGTTACCTTACTGACTTGCAATACCGTGATATAGACCGTGGCAGTATCGCACAGATTAGGCGTACCATTGTCGCAGACCTTGTAAATAAACTGGTCAGGACCTACGTAATTGCTTGTCGGTGTGTAGGTATAAGTTCCGTTGGGGTTAAACACCACCGTACCATGAGCTGGGTTGGTCAGTTTGGTGAACACCAGCGGGTCGTTGTTAGGATCGCTGTCGTTCGGGGCTACCGTGCCACTCACTGGCGTATTGACTTGGGTAACGTTGGCATCATCAACCGCCACCGGTGGGTCATTGCCTGGACGCAGCGGCAACACATCTATCGTTACGGTGGCCGTGTCGCAAGCTCCCTTCACGTCGCACAACAAATACTTGAAGCTGTCTTTGCCTACAAATAAGCCCGTGGGCGTGTAAGTGAAGCTGCTATCTGAAGCGTTGTAAACCACACTACCGTTGGTCGGATTACTGATTCTGGTCACCGATGCAAACTTGTCGCCCTGAGGGTCAAAATCATTGCCCAAAACCCGTACTTTCACTGGTACGCCTACTTGCGTTTGGGTGGCATCGTCATTGGCTACGACGCTGTTCTTGGTTACCAAAGGTATGATATCTATCGTAACTGTGGCAGTATCACATAAACCTATACTGCTGCACACCACGTAGCAAAATTTGTCGGTTCCTACGAAGTTGTTCGTTGGCGTGTAGACATAATTACCGTTGGCTTGCAGCACCACTGTGCCATGTTGCGGAGGACAAATAACTGGTATCGTTGTGTTGACTGTCAGCGGCAATCCTTGTGGGTCGTCGTCATTGGTCAACACGTTACCTGATACAGGGGTATTGATTGGCGTATTGTTAAAATCATCAGTAGCTACTGGTGGACGAGCAGCAACAGTGATAAATAAAAATGCATCATCACACAAACCCGTAGGATCACAAACTCTGTAAGGAATAGTAACAACCCCTACAAAATTTAAAGCGGGGGTAAAGGTAAAGGATCCATTGCCTGTCGTGTCCCACACGATAATCCCTTCAGTGGCCAACGGCGCCGCTAAAGCATCAAATGATAACTCGGCCAATGTATTGTCGGGGTCAGAATCATTGGGGGCGACCGTACCGCTGACGGGCGTATTGAACGGGGTCGTATAGTTGTCGTCAACGGCTACTGGCGGCTGACAATTCGGTATAATCAAAGTACCAGAGGCGGTGGCTGTACAATTATTGGCATCGATTACGGTTACGGTGTAAGTTCCCGACGACAAACCACTTAAATCTTTTGTTGTAATACCACCCGGTGACCATGAGTAAGTGTATGGCCCCACCCCGCCTGTCACTACTGAAAATGCTTTACCATCAATTGCTTGGCAACTCCGATTTTCAACTAATACGCTAACCATGAGCGCAGGAGCACTGCCAACGGTAGCTGAAATGCTACTGCTGCAACCCAGCGCATCAGTCACTGTGACACTATATGCACCTGATAATAAGTTTGATGGATCCTGGATGTTCCCAATGGCGGTTGGGCCAGTCCATACGTAAGAGAATGGAGCAACGCCATTTTGTATAATTAAATCGATTGAACCCTTGTTGACACTGCACGAAGAGTTATTCGAGACATTGGTAAACAGCGCTATTTCATTGGCGGGCTCAGTAATAACGACCGAGGCAGTAGCCGTACACCCATTGGCATCTGTAACGAATACATTATATGTTCCAGCCTGTAATCCAGTAGCGGTCGCTGTCATCGCTCCATTAGACCAATTGTAGGTGTAAGGGGCAGTTCCGCCACTACCCGTAACGGTTGCTTCACCGTTGCTCCCTCCTTTACAGCTCACACTTTTTGTTTGCGAAGCAGTGGCCGTTAAAAGAGCCGGTTGAATAACGGGGCTTGCCGTTAATGTTTTCACACAACCAATAGCATCCGAAACAGTAACTGAATAAGACCCTGCTGACAAATTTGAAATATCCTCTGTGATGGCACCATTGGACCAGCTAAACGTAACGGGTGCAACGCCGCCAGTAACGATAAGGTTTACTCGGCCATTGTTGTTACCAAAACAACTGATAGAAGTAGTGATCGACGAAAGCGAAAGATTGGAGGTATTGTTGACGGTAAAGGTTTTAGAAACTTTACAACCAGTATTATCTGTCACTTCTAAGGTATAATTACCTGCTATTAAATTGGTACGATCTTTTGAAGTCGGCCCATCTATCCATTTGTAAGTGTAAGGAGAAGAGCCACCAGTTACTGATACCGTTATAGCGCCAGTTGCACTTCCAGAACAAAGGGCGTTTGTGATTGCTCCCGTTATGATAATTTGGGTAGGTTCACCAACGGAAGTTGTGAAGACTTGCGTACATGAGTTTGCATCGGTGACTGTCACCGAATAGTCTCCTGCTGGCAAATTAAACAGGTTTTGGCTTGTAGAACCAGTACTCCATAGGTAGGTATAATTAGGCGTACCACCACCGTTTATAATAGAAATCTCGCCAGTGGATGCACCAAAACAATCCGCATCAGTAGGCGTTATGGTCGCAGATATTGGGGCAGTGGGTCCAGAAATAGTAAATATGTTAGAGGTAACCGAACAGCCATTGGCATCCGTGACTACTACATTATAATTACCAGGATTTAGTCCACTGATATCTTGGGTAGTGGCACCGTTGTTCCACCCATAAGTATAAGGCGGCGTACCGCCAGTAGCGTTGACATCTATACTTCCATTCCCATCCCCAAAACACAACACGTTGGTGATGGAAACAGGAGCTACCGCAATCAAAGAGGAAGGCTGGGTAATCACCATGTTGACCAGTGGGAAGGTACAGCCCTTTGCATCAGTAATGGTAACATTGTACGTACCCGCTGGGCGATTAATAATATCTTTTGTAATTGCTGTGAAGCTATTTGGCCCCGTCCAAGCGTATGTATATGGAGCTGTACCCCCGATTACAGTCAAAATAATTTGACCATTGGTGCCATTTCGACAACTTACATTGGAAATAGCTCGGGTTGCACTTAAAGCCGCACTTGGCTGAGTGATAACGATGGTTTGCGTTGCTGTACAGCCATTGGCATCCGTAACCGTTACCTGGTAAGTACCTGCTCCGATAGCGGTTTGATCTTGGATATTACCCGAAAAAGGAATCGAGTTACGAGTCCATACATAATTGTACGGTGCAGTACCACCCGATACGCTTAAGTTTATACTTCCTGTTAAGCCTCCGAAGCAAGCAACATCCGTTTTAACATTATCAAGGACAATACCTGCAGGCTGCGTTATGGTAACAGACGTAGCGCTTACGCATCCCGTGGCATCCCTCACGGTTACACTGTACGTTTTGGCAGCTAATCCCGTTCTATCTTTAGTTGTAGCCCCATCAGACCACAAGTAGGTATAAGGAGCTGTGCCGCCTGTTACAGTCAGGGTTATAGTTCCCGTGCTTGCACCGTTACACGTTACATCTGTCTTGGTGTTTGTCACAACCGGTCCGTCTGTACTTATGACAGCAACGGTTGAAGTCTGAAAACAACCTTTTGAATCCGTGACAATTACGGTATAGCTACCACTACTCAAATTGGTCAGGTCTTCGGTTGTGGCTCCATTATTCCAATCGAAATCATAAGCGGGGGTTCCGCCACTCACTGTAAGATTAATTGCTCCGTTTGATTGGTTACAGGTAGCATTCGTGACCAAAGTAGTGGTCAGGACTGGGTTATCTTCTACTGTAACGTTGACGGTAGCCGTAGCCTGACAGCCCGAAGCATCCGTAACGACAACCGTATATGTACCATTGTGGATTGCTGCATTAGCATTTAGTATGGTAGTGTTCTGGCTTGATTACGTAAAACCTCTTGGCCCCGTCCAAGAATAGGAAACCCCACCAGTAGCTTGCAAACTGATTGTTCTGTCTTTACAAACGGGCAATACAACAAAAGCCTGCGCGGTTGGCTGAATTACATCTACATCGATGCAGGTCTGAGCACTTTCGTTACAATCATTGACCGCCACAACGCACACTTGGTAAGTTCCAGGCGTGACACCCGTCCAATTAACCGTAATTTCCGGGGTACCTTGTCCTGATACAATTATTGCCCCAGGAGGAACCGTCCATGTGTAGGATATATTGGCAGGATTTGGAGCAACCGAGAAGACCTCAGCAACACTACTTCGGCAAATATCAATGGGGTCGCAATTTGCGGGGGCATTCAAAACAATGTTGCCAGTTGAAACTGTACAACCTTTTGAGTCAGTAACGGTAAGACTATACGTACCAGCCACTAGACCTGTTCGGCTATTAGTATTATTTGTTCCGGCTAGGTCCGCCCAGTCGTAAGTATAAGGTGCTGTTCCTCCAATGACGATAGGCGTGATGCTTCCTGAGGCAAAACATTGTGGTTGTACTATTGATTGGCTAACAGACAGCGCTACCGAAGGCTGCGAAATTGTAACATTAACGGTTTCCTCACAACCTCCAGCATCTTTCACAGTGATGATATAAGCCCCAGCAGTTAAGTTGGAAAAAGTACCTGAACTACCAAAAGTGCCGCTTCCCAGTTTGTAAGTGTATGGAGCAACCCCGTTTGAGCCCGCCACAGTGACGGCACCAGTTGAGGCGCCAAAACAATTTATATTCGTTTGTGATGTCACGGTGGCAGTGATCGCACCACAAAATAACGTAAGCGCCGCTGAGCGTTTTAATCTAACGCAATCATTAGAATTATGCGTGACTACCACGAAATAATTATTTCCGTATAACCCCGTACTGTTGGTTATATTGAGTGTAGCCGTTGTTACTCCGCTATACACTCCCGTATTGGTCAGCGTTGTCCCACCAGCATCAGGATCACCCAAATACCATTGGTAAATTAGGCCTGCGTTTGAATTTCCTACTGTACCATAGCTAGGCGTACCACCGGTGTATGAGGTGGCGTTATCACCGCGAGCGGAGATACTAAAGGTGGCCGGTGCAGCCGCAGCCACAGATTGGTTGCTCGGGTTGGTCAAAATAACAACCCGCGTAGCTACTTGACTGCCTCCCACGACTTGACCACCACCCGCAAGGGTTGGAACACCGTTTGTGCCAACTCCTCCAGTCAGTCGGCCATTTGCATCCACATTTGTCACGGTAAAACCAGCCCCGCCTTCGATTGCATCGAAGCATCCATCCCCGTCAGAATCATTATCTAATGAATTATCTAAGCCATCTCCGTCTATGTTGCCCGTGCCCTCCACGGTATCCAATATTCCGTCGTTATCATCGTCTAAATCGCATGAGTCCGAAATATTATCTCCGTCGGAGTCGGGTAAACTACCGACCACCAGAGGGTTGGGGGTGAGCGTTGTTTGGTTCGTTATATTATTCGCGTCTCGTATCTGCACCGTATAGCTTCCAGCCGTTAGGCTGTTAAATACATTGCTGTTCTGCCAAGCACCCGTGTTGATTCGGTATTGATATGTACCGCTTCCTCCCGTTGGATTGGATACGGTTATTGAACCATTGGCTGTGCCAATACAGGCGTCTGTTTTACTGGCCGTTCCACCTACTGGTGGAAGTGAATAGTTTACGATAAGCTGTGGACGGTTATTCGCATCTGCTGCATCATCGCTGTACATATAGTACCATGATTCTTCTTTGTCACCTACGAGAGTAGCGGGTATTATACCCAAACCCTGATTCGGAGATGTACCATTGTACCACTCCTGAACTAACGTTGTAATGGTGATATTATAAACTGTGCCCGGAGCATCAGACGCACCCGCCGTCAATGTGCCATAGTTGGTGGCTGAGTAACTCCCTCCGGTCCAACTGCCCGTTCCGGGGCTATTCCAAGTGGATGACCCTGTCTGAGATGCATTACAGGCGCTACCTTCTACCCAAGCAGTGGTAACCCTTCTGATGATTGAGGTGAATGCTGAACCTTTCTCGTTATCAAATCCTGTGCCATCCGGTGCGTGCACCATTCGGAGGGTGGCCGAGGTGATGGTTGCCCCAGCAGGAATAGCCGACAAATCAAACTCAATGAGGGGATTCATCTGCCAATTGGTCGCATTATCCGGACCGATCCCCGGGCATGAGCCGTAGTTTCTGGTATTAGATCCTTTGTAAAGCTGCGTTGATTTGGTTGAGGTGATGGTCGCAGTCTGGGCATGGACAGCCGCTACACCACCCAAAAACAGGCATAAAACGAGTGTGATACGCGACAAATGACAATAAATCTTCGAAGACTTACCTTTTATTTGTTTAGATACGTAGGTATAAATAGCTTCCATATTATTGCTTTTAATTCGATTAGGACATAAAATACTTTGTTGTTGAATCAGTAAATGGGCACCCCTTTTTTGATGAGTCCATTTACGGTGTATTCAATCTTATTTTTCCTCCAATTCAGAACAGTTGGAGTATTCAGTAATTCTAAGTTTGGCTTGTCATCTGTCATCACATCAACATCCCCTAATTCATACCCGGTTATGGGGGCATAATCTGCCGCAGAAAAGGAATCGTTCGGCAACAGCTCATTGTATCTTAAATTTTGGCTGAGGGCTTCCTTGATATTGAGTGAGCCTGGAGTGCCATAAATCAATAAATCAGCAGATATGGATTTACTTTCATTCTTAACAGCAAACATTTTGTAACCAATGGATTCAAATGTTTTGATAACCGACCGCGGGGCAAGTGAAAGTCGTGGGTCTTCTGTATCTAATTGACCCTGAAAATTCACAATAACCAACGCATCCTCATTTAATGCAGCCTTTAACTCCCTCAACCCTTCTTTCGTAAACATATGGGAGGGTTGGACCTCCCCATTTACAATATCTAATATGACTACATCGTACTTTTTAGTAGTATTTCGAATGTAATGACGTACATCATCAATGGTTAGCGTAGCAGAGGTTGGGTCATATCCAAACCATTTCTCAGCGATAAACGGAATCCGTTCGTCCAATTCTACAATATCAAGCTCAAATCCGAGTCTAACCAAATTATAGGCAATACTTCCCCCACCCATTCCCAATAGCAAAGCCTTGCTTTTGGCTGGCTTTATGCCTGCTAAAGCCGTAACTTTATGGGGGTATCTCCACATTGAAAATGGCTCAATACCCACATTAGTAAAAGTTTGGTCTATTCCATTAAGCAACAACTGCCTTGTGTTCACTGGCTGGCCATCTCTGGCAAAACCTTTATGATCCACCACAGTCCATTCGCCCAATATACCGCTGGAGTGATACTGTACGGTAATAGCTGGGTCATGGATAACTTTGCTGTATACGAACGGAACAGAAAAAACAAAAAAGCCAAAGGTTAAAACAGCTTGCGTTTTTTTTTTTTTTTTTAACATACCAACTGCCGAAATGACTATCAGAACCGCCCCTGTAAAAGTTGCAGTTGTTCGGATACCGAGTTCTGGGATTAACACAAAGCCCGCCAGAAACGTAGCGAGTATGCCTCCGACTGTAGACAGGGCATAGATTGTACCAGCTGTTTGACCTGCATTCTCCTGTGATTGATTAATTAGCTGTATAATGATTGGAGAAACCATCCCCATGCAAAATATGGGAGGCAATAAGTATACTGAAACCGAAATTAGTGAGCCAATACGAACCCCAAAGTCGGCCGTAGCCATCATGATAGCAGGCGCAATTCTGGGAGCAATTATTGTAAATATTGCCCCAACAGCCAGTATAACAAACAGAGGGCTTTTGTCTTTGTATTTTTTAGAAACACTACCCCCAATAAAATATCCCCCAGAAAGAGCAATTAGGGTAACACCCAATACAGACGACCAAACATACATCGAGGTTCCGTAGAATGGTGCTACAATCTTTGCACCCAGTAGCTCTATAATCATAACAGCAGCCCCCTCCACAAAAGATATTGTTAGAAACAGCTTCCTTGGGCGAGGAGGCAGCCCCTTATCTTTACGTGCAGTACTGGGTTTAATATTTAGTTTGTCTTCCATTAGAAATATCTTTTAATTTTTTCCCTTTCATTCTTCCTAAGTTGAACCCGGTCTAGACAATCAATCAGTGTCTTTGTGAGCACCTCTTTTTTTGAATGCCATTCTCCCATTCGAGCCGTTTAAAGTTTAGTTATTATTGATTGTTATGGGCTTGACTGGTGAAGGGTTTATTGCGGTAAGTGTAGTTGAAATACTGGCCGTGCAACCCGCGGCATCGGTTACGGTTACACTATATGTTCCAGCAGAGAGACCTGATTGATCCTGCGTTGCTGGTACAAGACCTGCCCCATTTACGGTTGTCCAATTATAGGTAAAGGGTGCAGTGCCACCACTAACGATCAAATCAATTACCCCATTTTCTCCCAAAGGAGGATTAGAGCCAGGTGGGCAAGTTGGGGGCGTAACATTGGTAATCAATACAAGTGTTTGAGGTGCTGATAAGGTGATAGAAACAGTAATAGTACAGTTTTTAGCATCTGTGATAGTTACTTGATAATTTCCCCCTGCCAAACCAGTAATGGTAGCGGTTCCGTCTCCATTTGGCGCGCCGTTCCAGTCGTAGGTATAAGGGGCGGTACCACCCGATACTGAAGCCGTAACCGTCCCGTTGGTGGCGCCGCAGCTTGGATCTGTTTTTGATAAAGTAGCCGTAAGCGCTGCTGAAGGCTGCGTCACTAAAATGTTGTTTACTGTTTGGGTACAACTGTTTGCGTCAGTGATGGTAACACTGTACGTTCCGGCCAAGATATTGGTACGGTCTTTGGTGGATGCCCCATCATTCCATTGGTAAGTATAGGGAGCGGCTCCACCACTGACTGCCAGCGTTATAGCCCCCGTAGATTGCCCAAAGCAAGGTACATTTGTCACTGTTGGTGCAGCTACTATTACTGCAGATTGGGGTACGTTGATGTTATTTGAAGTAGCGGTACACCCCTTAGAGTCGGTGACAGTTACGCTGTAGTTTCCCGCCGTTAGACCACTGCGGTTTGGGGTTGTTACGCCATCGCTCCAATTGTAGGTATAGCTTGGCGTACCGCCCGAAACCGACAGGCTGATAGACCCCGTGGCACCACCACTACAAGCCACCCCAACGGGCGTAGGCGTAATGACAATGGCAGGATAAGTACCTACCGTTACGGTAAAAGTATTGGCGCACCCATTAGAAGACGTAATCGTAACGGTATAGGTACCAGCAGCCAGACCAGATATGGTGGTGCCAGCCCCTGAGCCAGAGCCACCGCCCGAGCGAGTCCAAGTATAAGAATAAGGGGCCGTACCGCCCGTAACCGCCATAGCAATGACACCCGTATTGGTAGCCCCCACACACAAAGGGGTTATCGTCGTAGTGACCGATTGATTACAGGCCTGAATTGTTGTGGTCTTGGCAGAAAAAGTCTGCCGACCGCAAGCATCGGTCACTGTACAAGTAATCACACAGGGGGTATCAGCACTCATATTGGCAGGGGTAAAAGTCGTACTCGCTGCCGTGGCATTGGCAAACGTACCCGCGCAACTACTCGTCCATTGGTACGTAAAAGCCGATCCTACGGGTGACGAAGCCGTGATACTCACGGCATAACTCACCCCATTGGACATAACGCTAGGAACCGACGCCGTGGTAATGATTGGAACTTTATCTACTGAAGATAAAAGGCTAAAATTGAAAAAGGCACGAATAGCAGCTACGCTGGCCGTGCCGCCTGCTTTTTTGATGTCGTGGCCTGCTTCGTACATGACCCAGCCTGAAGTGTTCAGGCCAAAACCACGGCCAAAAACAATCACTGCTGCTGGCCCAGGAGATAAGCCTGGCACATTGGATTGGCTAGGGTCAAAAGCGATGATTTGGGTCGTAGGCCGCCAGCCCCCCCCTGCTTTGGGCAGATAGATCTGTTCGGCACCTCCTGGGTGGGCGGCGTCTGTCGAACCCATGTATTGTGAAGCAGGGCTACTCGGGTTGAGACGAGTGTAAGGAGGGGTCCCATCACTGTGTGAACCAGAAAATACCAAAGCATTGCCAATGGCCCCTACGTTGGTGGCCAAGAAGTTGGTTTGCAAACTGCCATTGTTCATATTCTCCAATTCCGAAACAGCTTTGCAGCCCGCCCAAATCGCCCCAAACTGCGTACGGTTCCAGTTGTATAGATTGCTGTGGGTACTCCATGTGGGGTCGGCGTGGGGCATCACAAAAATATCATCGCAACCTCCTAATGTTTGGGGATTTTTCCAGTTATAGGCCGAAGATGGAATCCCTGCCTGACTAAAAAAACCTTGGGCAATTCCTCCATTCTGGTCGTCCAATGTCCAGCGGGGCGCTGATGTGAGGGTATAAGTTACATCCACCGTCAGAGGGCTTGTCGTGGTTATGCCCGTGACTCCATAGCTGCTGATTTTGCCATCCACCGATGCGTTTCGAAAGGAAGCTGGGATAATGAAAGTCCCGCCTCGGAACTGTACGCCTTGGTGGGTAAAATCCACACCATCAATACCTTTGCTCTGGTTGATGACCCACTTGATCGGTACTTTGTTGTTTTTCAATAAATCGTATATCAACCCGTAGGGTTTCAGGCCGTTGGCGGCGGTCTGTGGCGTAATACCCATATTGATGATATACGAGCCCGCAGGGAAGGTTTCGGTCTGTGCATAAGACCTTAATATTCCCGTCAGCATACACAACAAAGAAAGGATTGTTGTCAATAAATATTTAGAGAGACGGAAGCGGTAAAAAACAACCATACAATTTGAGAATAAATTTGTTCGGATAAACTAAGAACTACTTAGCCATTCTGAGACAAGAATTAATCCGACGATTTAGCCAAATCGTTATACTGTTTACCGTTTTTGTTTTTTGTGTTATACGAAGAAGCTTATTCCGACTAGAGAAAAAAAGAAAAGGCAAAAAGTGCCTGATTTTTGGCTTTGGAGTAGGTTTTCAAAAGACCAAACAACGCCAAACGAAAGGACTCCATCCTTGTTTGAAGACAAAAATGGCGGAACTGGGACAGAAAAAAGTCGCGTGCCCTTGCACAATTTTCATGCCATATTGAAAACAATGGACGTCTAAAATGTGATGGCGATGATAAATTTTCAAAATAGCTGGAAGAAAACCACGAAGCAAAACATACTGAATAGACATCAATGGGAAACATTGCCCCACGTTTCGGAAACAGATAGCTGCTTGATGAGAGGTCGTTTGGAATGGGGATTATCGGTTACAATTTTGCCAATGTATAAGTACATCATGCTGGGTATTACTTCTTGAGTACCCGGAGTTTGACTTGGCAGGTGTATCGTATCAAAGTATGTTTCTAAAGCATATTCTTTTGGTTTTGGGATTCGGTTCATACCACCGTACAATCGAACGACCCTGACGGTAGCGCTGGGAGTAAAATAAGCAGCAAGTTGTTGCTTGAGTTGGTGACGTTGGAGCGTATCTTTATTTTGAGCCAACGAGTTGAGTAGTCCTCCTAACACTTTTATAGAAGCTACCATGGAATCAGGCTGCGGCTCTATTGTGGCATGGGAGATGCTGTCTTTGCAAGATCTAATTTCTAAAACGGGCGTTTGGCTAATCGGGATATCGTTGAAGTATTTATTTATATAGGATGTAGAGTAAGCATGAAACTGCTGAAAAGAAACCTGCTCCAAAGCACTCGAATCAAGCGGCATGAGCATCCGCTCAAAAGCACGCACTAGCGACTCTGTAAACAAAGACGCACCGTGGTTTTTATTGACCCAAGAAGGCTCATAAGGTAGCGAACTTCCCATTTTAACGATGCCACATTGCCCTAAAAACAGTTTTTGAACTGCCTGCTGCCGATACGCCATCGAAGCGCCCAGCGTGTCGGGTACTCGCTGGGACAAATGAATGCTTTGTGCGCTGTATTCCGATAAAATCAAACCCAAATGCAATTTTTGGGCTTTTTGTTTAATTTCCAACCACCCCGCCACTTCATCTACCGAAAGCCCTTTAGTAGGATTGTCTCGCAGTTTCCAGTTGGCAAAAAAGCTCTTTTTATTGGAAGGGGGGAGTCCATACCCAGAATAATATACCACCACAATGTCTTTTGCACTGGTTGGAAGGGTAACAATAGCTTGTTGAAGGTCAGTAGCCGTAAATTTTTGCTCTGATAGACGCATTATCTCCATTCTATAACCCAATCCCCACTCTACAATGTCTAAGATTTGGAGCATATCTGCTTCGTTGCGCAGTTGTGGTAAACCAAATCTACTATCTTCGTTTTCGACAACAAACAGTACGTGCAGTTTTTGGGCAGAAAGGGGTATGGTGATAAAAAAAGTCAAAAAAAGCGTCAATAGGTA